>NZ_WTLC01000023.1:0-76117 GCF_011378875.1 Pseudoalteromonas sp. Z9A5 | reverse complement strand
TAGGCGTTGGCGTTTCCCGTCTCAGTGGGGTCGCATTATAGGGAGCGGCGAATTTTACGCAAGCGTTATTTGCATAAAATAGTAATTAAAATTAAACCCCAAGCAAGCACACACGATAGGCACAAGTTACCCACAAAAACCTGTTGATAACTATCCATTTTACATAGTAAAGCGATGCTGAAGCTTTTAATTAAAGGCTTAAAAATGCAAAAAGCACCTTATGTAGGTGCTTCTTAAAAGTAATAGGTATAAAAATCTAATATAAAATACTATATAACTTGCGACGATACTTAGCAGCAAGCACGTCTCCATCAGGTAAAGAGGCAATAATCGCTAAAAAGCCTGATTTTGCCTCACTAAAATTAAGATCTTTTTGAAGTATTGTAAAGAGTACGTCCAACGCATCCTCTTTTCTTCCTGCTTCATTAAGTAATGCACTTAACTCTTCTTTTAACGCTAAGTCATTTGGATACTTTTCTACTTGCTGTTGCTTTTCTTTAATCTCTGGCGAATCCTTCGCTTCGAGCGCAGCTTCGCATTTTGCTTTTATATTATTAAAGTAAGCATCTTGCTCTTGTACATCGATTGTATTTATAAGCGCTTGCGCTTCATCTACTTTATGAATTTGGATACATATATCTGCAAGTACTAATTTGATACGCGCGTTATTATTGTCGATTTCATAAGCTTTCTTTGCATAATTAAATGCCGCATTTAAATCTGACTTCAATAGAGCTTGTTTTGCTTGCTCTAATAATAAGTCCTGTTGTGCAGGTAGATGTTTCCCTAGGGCTTCTCGTATTTGTGCTTCAGTTTGAACACCAGCAAGTAAATCGACTGGTGCAGAGTCTTTTAATAATACAAGTGTAGGTAATGTTTGTAGCCCTACTTGTTGTGCAAGTTGAGAAGCTAGGGCTTGTTCTGCATCACAATCTAGGTTTGCCACTACTATATAGCTTGCATATTCAGCTGCTACTTTATCTAAAATTGCAGCCTGTCCTATGCAATCAGGACTTTGTGGTGAGAAAAAGTTAAGCAACACTAATTTTTGTTGTGATGTTTCACCGAGTACTTGCTGAAGATTTTGTGCGTTAATACTAACTATGTTGCTCATTTAATTGATTGCCATATTCATCTATTTAGGTTTTTATATGGTGGTAAACATAATAATTACAAGTCATATACCTAAATCACTCGGTATAGATATCAATCAATGAGGCGAAACATGAAACTAACTTACTTAAGCGCAGCGCTCTTAATAGCAAGTCCATTTATACAAGCAAAGCCACTAGATTTAGATTTAAGCTCAAGCATGCCAGCTATAGAAAAATTTTACCTCGATTTACATCAATCACCAGAGCTTTCAAACCACGAACAAAATACAGGTAAAAAAATAACCTCTCAATTATCAAAACTTGGTTTTGAAGTAACAAATAATGTAGGTGGTTTTGGCGTTGTTGGTATTTATAAAAATGGTGATGGTCCAACAGTAATGATACGTACTGATACAGACGGCTTACCTATTACAGAACAAACAGGCAAAACATATGCTTCAAAGGTAACTGTAACAGATGAGCATGGTGCAAAAGTAGGTGTAATGCATGGGTGCGGTCATGATATTCATATGAGTTCTTTTATAGGAACTGCTGAACAACTAATAACGCATAAAAATGAATGGCAAGGTACATTGATGATGGTTGCACAACCCGCAGAAGAAGTAGGTGCTGGTGCTAGAGCAATGTTAAGCGATGGTTTATTCAGTAAATATACTCAACCAGACCATATTATTGCACTGCATGTTAGTGCGAGCGTTCCTGCTGGTAAAGTATCAATGAAAAATGAATATACAATGGCAAGCGTCGACTCTGTAGACATTGCAATAAAAGGAAAAGGCGGGCATGGCGCTTATCCGCACACAACTATTGATCCTGTTGTAATTGCAGCTCGAACCGTTATGGCATTACAAACAATAACCAGTCGTGAACTTTCACCATTAGAACCATCTGTCGTTACCGTCGGTTCTATACACGGAGGTTCTAAACATAATGTGATTCCAGACGAAGTAAAACTTCAATTAACTTTACGCAGCTACAGCCCTGATGTACGTAACGCTCAAATTGCAGCAATAAAACGCATTACTGCAGGCATTGCCCAAAGTGCAGGATTAGATGAGGCTATGTATCCTGTTATATATGTAAAAGAAGAATCAACGCCCTCTACTTACAATAATCCTGAACAAACTAATATAGTCCGTAAAACTATTGCTGATGCAATTGGAGATGAAAATGTATTGGAAGCAAAAGCGGTAATGGCAGGTGAAGACTTTGGTGTATATGGTCGTACCGAGAAAAACATTCCAATTACGTTATTTTGGTTAGGCGGTGTTAATCAAGCACAATATGCAGATTCAATAAAAACAGGTGAAATACTCCCTTCCCTACACTCTAGTAAATTTGCACCTGATTATAAAGTTGCTATTCCAACCGGAATAAAAGCAATGAGTAACGCTGCTGTTGCTTTATTTAATAAGTAACCTGAATTCTGGATAATAAATCTATCTCAAGCAGTTATTTTCAGCGCTAACTGCGTTGAATTTATTTGCAATAGGCCAGCTATTGACGCGTAAATTCGCCTTGTTTTCACTGAAAATCTCTGACTAGAGAAAATAAATTTAAATATCATCATGATTCAATACGTTAGTAAATCTCTTAACCAGAGTTCAGGTTAAGTAATACCAATTCAACATTAAGTAATATCGTTTAATAAAATAGCTCTGTAGCTAACTAGCAACAGAGCTTTTTTTATAACTCGACTTTTTAAAGGTCGATTTTCCGCCTCGTTTAGCAAAACGTTTTTTAGGTGAGGTTTTTGGTAGCTTAGCAAATGCATCACTATCGCAGTTTGCTGCTAGTTGTACAAAACCATTTAGGTCGGCAAGTAAAGGTTGTAAAAATTGCTGGTAACTCATTGCTTGCTGCGCAATATCACCTAGGCTCGATTCCCACTTTGCGGTTAAATCAGGACTCGCTAAACCTTGCGGTAATACGCTAATGAGTGCAAGCCCCGTTTCGGTTGCTCTAATTGACTTACCTTCACGCTTTAAAAAAAGTCGCTTAAATAGCAATTCAATTATACCTGCACGCGTTGCCTCAGTGCCTAAACCATCTGTGTCTTTTAGTATTTTTTTAATTTGTGGATCTTTAACATATCGGCTAATGCCCGTCATCGCAGCAAGTAGTGTAGCATCAGTAAAATAAGCTGGGGGTGATGTATGCTTTTCGACTACTTCGCCTTTATCGCAAAAAAGAGACATACCTTTAGTTAAAGGAGGTAGCGTAGCTTCATCTTTTAATTCAGACTTACCCATTAACACCTTAAAGCCCAAGCTTACATCTTGCTTTGCATTTGCTTTAAATAAACCGCCAGCAATAGTTACCTCTGCTTTAGTTTCGTTATATATATAGTCGGGATAAAACTGAATTAGGTAATGACGGCTTATTAATTGATATACCTTTGCTTCATCGCCGCTCAAACTCGCTGATTTTAACTGTTTCGCTGTTGGTACAATTGCATGATGCGCAGCTACTTTTGAATCGTTGAAACATTTGCTACGCTTTTTAGTATCAGCCCCGTTTACTAATTCAGTGCTTTGCCCACCATTAGCACTTATTGCTTTAAAAATAGCAGATGCATCTTGATGGTGATCTTTAGGTAAATAGCGGTTGTCTGAACGCGGATACGTTATTAATTTATGACGCTCGTAAAGTATTTGGCAAATATCTAACACTTTTTGAGCAGGCATACCAAATGCTTTAGCTGCATCTATTTGTAGTGCAGATAAGTTATATGGCAATGGTGCACTCTGCTTTTTTTGTTTTTGCTCAAGTGCCGTAAGCTCAGCACTTTGCTTTGTAATGCGTGAAGCAACATTTTCTGCTAATGCACTATTAAGTATCCGACCTTCTTCATCTTGATGTGGCTCACATGCTTTACTTGGCACCCATTTAGCTGTGAATGGTTGATTATCAGGAGTAAGTAAATGTGCCAGTACATCGTAAAAAGGCTTAGATACAAAGTTCGTAATTTCGTTATCTCTATTAACTACAAGACCTAAAATAGGGGTCTGTACTCGCCCTACCGAAAGTACATTACCAAACCCAGCTTTTTGCCCAGCTAGGGTATATGCACGCGTTAAATTTATACCAAATAACCAATCAGCACGAGAGCGCGCTAAAGCAGATACACTTAACGGAATAAAATCTCGATTAGAGCGCATAGCACTCAATGATTTTTTTACTGCCGATAGGTTTAAATCGCTAATGAGTAAACGTTGCGTACTCTGCTTTTTAGTCTGACTTATTTTAGCTTCTTCTATTACTTGATCGACAAGCAGCTGGCCTTCACGGTCTGGATCGCCAGCATGAACAAGTTGCGAAGCTTGTTTAATTAATTTTTTTAAAACAGTGAGCTGTTTACGTGTTTTAGTTTTGGCTTTTAACTTCCACTGTTCTGGTATTATGGGTAAGTGTTCAAACTGCCATTTTTTAAAACGCTCATCATAGTCATCGGGCTCGGCTTGCTCTAACAAGTGCCCAATACACCAAGAGACACAATCACCATTAGCGACTTCTATATAACCATCATGCTTTTTATGTGGTTTTGGTAGCGCATCAGCAATAGCGCGTCCAAGTGAAGGTTTTTCTGCAATGTAGAGTTTCATAGCTTGCTCACCACTGTTCATATAAACAGTAGTTTAGCACAACTATTTTAAAGGAGGGACTTTTTTATAATTATTACTAGTTACTGCATTATTATTTTTAATTACTATATAAATTAGCGGAAGATAACACACCACTACGGTGGCCGTATTAATTAAAGGTAAAAGCGTTTTATACATTAGCGTGCTATAAGATAAATCCCAAAGGTGGCGATCAACAACGCGAAAAAGTTGTAAAATTGGTGCCATTATAACAACCAACTGACCTAACACACATTGCCATAAATAAACTTTGTCTTTTATCCCAAGGTAGGCAATTAAAGCCATCCAAGCAATGTCATTAAACGCCCAGACAAGATATCTATATATATAAATATCTTTATCAAACTCTCTTAAAGAATCGTATATAAGTGCACCAAATAAGAAAAATGCACCTGTGACACATACAAACCATAATGCTAAAAAATCTTTACGCAAATAGAAAATAAAAATAGCTGGGATTAAAAATAAAACCCAGCTAAGTTCAAGAAGTCCAATTACCTTATCAACCCATAAAGGCATTATTATTCTTTCGTCTTATCGTCATCTCCGCCAGTTCCGTTGCCTGGCATATCGCTATACTTATATTTTTTCTTCATGGGTATTCCATTACATTTGTTAATATTTATTATTTTATGTTAAAAAAACCGCTTTGCCAAGGTGTACTATCTTACATCAATTGGGGCTGACTCTTTTGCTTTACCTTGCAAAATAGAAATCTCGACACGACGATTTCTTCGACGATCTTCATCTGTATCATTTGGTACAAGTGGTCTTGTTTCAGCTCGACCAACAACCATCATGCGAGTTTTATCAAAGCCTTTCACTTTTTGTAGTTCACTTGCAACGGCTACTGCACGTTTTGATGATAAGTCCCAATTATTAATATATAGCTCGTTAGATACCTGAAAATCATCAGTATGCCCAGATACAGTTATTTCACCGGGTACATCTTTTAATAAAACGCCAATATCTTGAATAATTGGTTTAAACTTGGGTTGTAAAAACGCACTTCCTGAAGGAAACGAACCGTTTTCTCTAATACGGATAATTATTTGCTGCCCTAGCGATTCAAGTTCTATAGCACCATCAATAATTTGCTTTTCAAGCTGTTGTGCTATTTTTTTAACAAGCTCATTTGTTTGCTCTTGATCAGCAGATGCCGTTGCTTGTTCAGATGATTGCTCTTGAGATGTACTACGAGATTCACCACCACGTTTGTCACCACGCTGTTCTTGTCTTCCTCCGGCAGAGCTTTCATCACCGGCTTGAAATTCTAGCATTTGCTGAGTCATTTCTACTGTTTGCTGTTGAATAGTTTCTATTGGGGTGGGTTCTGGTTTCCCTGGTGTAAATTCCATTGCAATAACAGAGGTACCTTTAGGGATGTCTTTTACTTCTATTTTATTTTGTACACCAAAAGCAAACTTCATTGAGCCTGCTATTTGTTTAAATTTAAGTACATCCATCTCAGAAAACGCAAGCAAGAGTACAAAAAAGCACATTAGTAGCGACATCAAATCAGCAAACGTCCCCATCCACGCAGGTAGCCCTGGAGGTGGACATTTACACTCTTGCTCAGACATGGTTACTCCTCGGTATCTACTTTACGTTTTGATTCAGCTAGGTAGTTTTTCAAAATACCTTCAATTACTTTTGGATTTTGACCATCTTGAATACCTAGCACTGCATCTAAAATCAAACGCTGATTCATTGCCTCTTCATCTTTACGAAGCTCTAATTTAACTTGAATAGGGATAGCAACTACGTTTGCTAAAAATGCACCATATAAAGTTGTTAATAATGCTACTGCCATTGAAGGCCCTATTGATTTTGGATCGTCCATGTTTGATAACATAGCAACCAAACCTATCAAGGTACCAATCATTCCCATTGCAGGTGCAATATCGGCCATCGCTTTAAATAAGCCGGCACCCATTTCGTGACGGGTGGAAGTTAAAGTAATATCTTTTTGTAAAGTAGCTCTCACTACATCGGCATCGTGACCATCAACTAACATGTCGACACCTTTTCGCATAAACTGATTTGGTATTTCAGCTTCTTCAAGGGCTAAAAAACCGCCTTTTCGTGCAGAATCTGCAAGCTCAATTGCTTTATCAATTAGCTCTTCAGGTGATTCTATTTTAAACATGAAAGCTTTAGCGGCTACTTTACCTATACCAAAAAACTGTCCCATGGTGTAATTTGATAAAACTATGAATATAGATCCACCAAATACAATTACCACCGAAGGGGTATTGTAAAACATAGCCATTTCGCCACTACTACTCATAAACATCGACATGACAATTAAGCCAATTGCGCCAAGGATCCCTATAATGGTTGCTAAATCCACATTTCCTCCAAAGGTTTCATGCTGTAAGGCCTTATCATAAACTTTTATTATTAACTACTTATCGGCAACATATTGAATTGCTTAAGCCATTTGTGTAAAGAAACATAAAAAGAGCATTAAAGTATTAGTTTAATTAAAGGTACATTATTAATTACTTTAACTACAGCAATAGACCGCTATTAAGTCTTTATTAATGCACATAAAGGTAACATTTAATGCTAATAGACGAAAAAAACATATCATCCTTTGACCTAGTTTAGCATTCCCCCTAAAATTGGCTTCTAAATTTATCATGTAAGCTGAAATAATATGGCGACTAAAAAACCTGAAAACTTAAGTTTCGAACAAGCACTAGAAGAATTATCAACAATTGTTAGTGACATGGAACAAGGTGATTTATCGCTTGATCAGTCGTTAAAGCAATTTGAACGCGGAATTGCTTTGGCTAATGCTTCATCAGGTAAATTACAGCAAGCAGAACAAAAAGTATCAATTTTAATGGGAAGCGGCGAAAAGTCAGCACTTGCAAACTTTGACAACGATGTGGAATAAACGGTGAGCATTAAAGAACAAATAGAACATGCTCAAACTGATGTAGCTAATACGCTCAATCTTTATTTTGAACAACCGCTCGATAGTGAAAAAAAAATAAAAGAAGCTACACATTATAGCTTGTTCAATGGTGGGAAAAGACTGCGTCCATTTTTGGTTTACGCTACAGGTAAAATGCTCGGTGCAGAGAAAAGTGATTTAGATGTACTTGCCGCAGCAATTGAATGTATTCATAGCTACTCTTTAGTACATGATGATTTACCAGCTATGGATGATGATGATTTACGCCGAGGTAGACCAACATGTCATATAGTTTATGGCGAAGCTGAAGCTATTTTAGCTGGAGATGCGCTGCAAACATTAGCGTTTGAGCTAATCTCAAATCATAATTTTAAATGTAGCTCAAAAACACAAGTAAAAATGATAGCAAAACTTGCACATGCCTCTGGTTTAGAGGGTATGGTTGCCGGTCAAGGTTTAGATATTGCTGCAACCGACAAAGTGATTACAGTACAGCAACTTGAGCGTATTCATAAACTAAAAACGGGTGCATTAATTAATTGTGCAATTACCTTAGGTGCAATGTGTTCTCCAAATGTTAGCGAACAAACTTTAGATAACTTATCTGTTTTTGGGTATGCTATAGGGCTGGCCTTTCAAGTCCACGACGATATTTTGGATATTGAGGGCGATACTGTTACTTTAGGTAAGCCGCAAGGGTCAGATATTGCAGCCAATAAAGCGACATACCCCGCTTTATTGGGTATGCTTGGCGCTAAAGAAAAGGCGCAAAATTTAATACAACAAGCCCATGAAGCGTTAGCAAATATTGATGCTGACACAACACTTCTGGCGTCACTAGCAAATTACTTAATTGAGCGTGATCATTAAGCACCGCTTAAAAAGTATTGCACTTAGCACTGACATAATTACTGAACATTAATTGAATTTATACCGTATTTGTATAAGTTAATTGATGTTAGCGAAGGATATATAAAAAACCATGACACTTGATAGTAGCAAGTATCCATTACTTAATTTGGTTGACGAACCAGCCCAGTTACGCGATATAGCGCAAGATAAACTCCCAGAGTTTAGCAATGAGTTACGTGACTATTTACTCAACTCAGTATCGCAAAGTAGCGGTCATTTAGCGTCTGGTTTAGGTACGGTTGAACTTACCGTTGCCCTACATTATGTGTATAACACGCCCGATGACAGGTTAGTATGGGATGTGGGTCATCAAGCTTACCCGCATAAAATACTGACTGGTCGACGCGATTTAATGCACACGATTCGTCAAAAAGATGGCTTACACCCATTTCCATTTCGTGAAGAAAGTAAATACGACACGTTTAGCGTAGGTCATTCAAGTACGTCTATTTCAGCAGCGCTGGGAATGTCTATTGCCGCGCAAAAAGAGGGTAAAGGACGAAAAACCGTTGCAATTATAGGCGACGGTGCCATTACTGCTGGTATGGCATTTGAGGCAATGAACCACTCTGGTGATGTAAAATCAGACATGCTTATTATTTTAAATGATAACGAAATGTCGATTTCTGAAAATGTGGGTGCATTAACAAATCATTTTGCACGTATTTTATCAGGTAGCTTTTATACTAACATTCGTGAAGGCAGTAAAAAGCTACTCTCTGGTGTACCTCCTGTAAAACAACTTGCTAGTAAAATGGAAGAACATATAAAAGGAATGATGATTCCAGGGACATTTTTTGAAGAACTTGGTCTAAATTATATTGGCCCTATTGATGGTCACGATGTAAACATGTTGGTAGATACATTGCGCAATATGCGTAATTTAAAAGGACCACAGTTACTACATATAAAAACCCAAAAAGGTAAAGGATACAAACCCGCAGAAGCCGATCCTATTGGTTATCATGGCGTGCCAAAGTTTGATCCAAATATTTCGAGTCTTCCTAAATCAAAACCAAGTGCAGCTACCTTCTCTAAGGTATTTGGCGATTGGTTATGTGATATGGCTGAACAAGATAATAAATTAATGGCGATAACACCTGCGATGCGTGAAGGTTCTGGCATGGTGCGCTTTTCTAAAGAGTTTCCAGAGCAATATTTTGATGTGGCAATAGCAGAGCAGCATGCTGTTACTTTAGCCGCAGGTTTTGCCTGTGAAGGTTTAAAGCCTGTTGTAGCTATTTACTCAAGCTTTTTACAACGCGCATACGATCAACTAATTCATGATGTAGCACTACAAAACTTACCTGTATTATTTGCAATTGACCGTGCAGGTATTGTTGGGGCCGATGGTGAGACTCATCAAGGTGCTTATGATTTAAGTTTTATGCGCTGTATTCCAAACATGGTAATTATGGCACCAAGCGACACAAATGAATGCCGTCATATGCTTTATACTGGTTATCAAGCAAATTGCCCTGTTGCAGTACGCTACCCTCGAGGAAGTGCTGGTACAGAAGATATTCAAGCTAATATGCAATTACTCGAAATTGGTAAAGCGAATGTAATAAAGCAAGGTAGTAAAATTGCAATTTTATCATTTGGTACTTTACTTGAAAATGCCCAACTTGCAGCAAATGAGTTAGATGCAACTCTTGTTAATATGCGTTTTATTAAACCACTTGATACTGCACTTTTAAACGAATTAGCGACTAGTCATGATGTAATAGTTACACTTGAAGATAATGCAATTGCTGGCGGTGCAGGCTCTGCGGTTAACGAATACTTAGCAACGCAAAAAGCCAGTATTAATATACTTAATTTAGGTATTCCTGATGAGTTTATTAAGCACGGCACACAAGATGAAATGCATGATGAAATGGGATTAGGCGAACAAGGCATACTGCTTGCTATTCAACGTTTTTTAAAATAACCCTTCCTCTAAAATATTCATTAAAATAAAAGGAGCTTTATAGCTCCTTTTTTAATTCCTTTTTTTTGCATCCAATTTTTAATTTCAATCGTTATTAGATTGAGGTTAACGCATGAACACAAAGAAATACTAATTTTTACATTGGTATCAGGCTTAGCTATTTATTTTTAAGTCATCAACTTTACTGTTCATTTTAAATGGAATATTAAAAGGTAAAAATAATGAATAAAACTAATCAAAATATTACTGATCAAACAAACAAAAAACTTAGCTTTTCGGCTCTAACGCTCGCAGTGCTTATCGGCATTACAGGATGTAGCAGTGACGATGGTGAAATCACTAATACAGACTCTGATGACACAAATGGAACCCCTAATTTTTCAGAGGCTCAATTTGTGCTTGCAAATAATGGTTCTGATAATGCTGGTACAGCCGATCTAATTGACCAAAATTCAGTAAAATTAAAAACCTTTAACACAACAGCTAACGAAGGCGTTGCTTTCGATGCATTAGGTAACTTAATACAAGCAAGTGATATTTCAAGCGGTAGTATAAAAACAGTTTGCCAACTTGCTAACCGCGTAGATGAAGATAGCTTTAATAGTAACCGAGACCGTGAAATAACAGGTTCATCCACTACATTAGCAAACCCAAAAGGGATTGCGGTTTCTGACAAACTTGGTCTTATTTTTATTGCCGACTTTGGTGCTATGCAGGTCACTGTTTTCGGTGCAACTTCAGCGGGAAATTCAGCCCCTCTTGCCAATACAATAACAAATGCAGCTCCTTGGGATGTTGATTACGATGAGGTAAACGATAGACTTTACGTTGCACTAACTAACGGCGATGTTGCGGTATACGACAACTATGTTAATGGTGGCTTTGTGGCCATGCCAAATAGAACAATTACACCTAGCGATAATAACGGTGCGCAAGTTTCAGTAAATATTCACGGTATTGTTTTTGACTCAACGACTAACAAGCTTATTTTGTCTGATGTAGGCAGTGCAACAGATGCTACTGATGGCTCTTTGTTTGTAATAGACAATGCTTCATCGGCTGATGGAGCAGTAAGCGTTGCACGCTCTATTGCAGGTCCAACAACTATGTTAGGAAACCCAGTAGACATTAGTTTAGAGGGTACTGATTTAAGAGTGGCCGAAAAATCGAATGATGCAATCCTCATTTTTAGTAATATTTTTGCAGGTGAAAGCGGCGATATTACTCCCGACTTAGTGACCTCCACTATAAAGCCTGAATCGATTACTAAAGTAGGTATGCAAAATGAAATGGCTGATATTTCAGATAGCGATACCCTAAACATGTCACTACTGGGTGTTGCTGTAAGTAGTAACCCAGCAACTAATAGCGAAACAACGGGTCAAATTAGCCGCTTAAGCCCAGAACTAACAACAACACTAGGCAGCTACAATGCGAGCCAAACAATTGAGAGTGTTACATTTGATAAAGCAGGTAATAGCTATACAACATTTGATAACAGCACAACATCTACCGGTGGGATTATTATTTCAAATAAGGTAGCAATAAATAGAGATGGGCAAACATATAGCGCTAGCCAAGATAGTATTATTAGTGGCACCAATACAGGTCTTATTTCACCTAAAGGGCTTGATGTTGCATCGGATAGTGGCATGATTTTAGTTGCTGAAAATAATGCAGACACACCTAGTATCTCAATATTTTCTACCTGTACGACAGGTAATGCAAGCCCATTAATGACGCTTACTTTTGCAAACAATGCCCGCCCTTGGGATGTAGATTATGATGTAACAACTGATCGTGCCTTTGTTGCTTTAACAAACGGAACTGTGGCTGTATTTGATGAAGTTAAAAGTAAACTAATGGCTGGTACGACTAATATTGCCATAGAAAACAGATTAATCACTCCTGCAAATACAGGTACCGCAGTCGAGGCTCCAAGTAATATACACGGCATTGACTACGATTCAGTAAGTGGCTCACTAATACTCTCAGATGTTGGCAGTGCCACTGTTGCAGACGACGGTAAAGTATACGTGCTAAACAATGTAGCGACAGCATCTGGGTTAGTGAATATAAGCACGACTATTAGCGGTCCAAATACACTTTTAGGTAACCCTGTTGATATTATGTATAGCGGAACAGATTTATACGTAGCTGAAAAGTCGAACAATGTGGTTATGCGTTTTAATAATATATTAAGCAGTGCAGGCGGCAATATTAGTGCCGATGAAAGCGCTGCATTTGCAGCACCAGAGTCGGTTGCAATTTTACCAGCTTGGCTTAATAAATAAAGTTAGCCTTACCACGCCTGACCAATAAAATTGGTTGGGCATTATCGCATCCATACCTTAATATCAGCTAAGCCATTGCTTTGTAAAATACCTAATTGTTGGTCAACGTTAGAATTTTGTTCAAACTCAAATGCATCTAATTGATCGTCAAAAGTAATATTTGCAACACCATCACCACCACGTTTTTTAACTTGATGTAGCGCTATATCAGCTAAGTTAATAGATGTTTCCCAGCTTATAACTTGCCCACCAAGTAATGGTAACGGATAAAAGGACCAACCAATAGAAGTGGTTATATTGGTGCTTTTTCCATTTGGTAATTGGAACGAATATTCAGCAACAGCTTTGCATAACTCAGATGAATAACTATCAATTTTGTTACACTTAAAGTCTCGTAGTAATAATAAAAATTCATCACCACTCCAGCGTGCTACATAATCAGACCCTTGTGTACGAGAGTTAAGTAAGGCGGCCATTTGCTGTAAACAACTATCTCCCGCTATAGGACCGAATGCATCATTAATTCGACTAAAGTTATCTAAATTGATAATTAATAAAACAAGTGATTTGCCCTGAGCTTGTAATGATTGCGAGTTACGTTGAAAATGTTCAATATCTTTTGGAAGTTGATCAAACAAAAATCGACGGCTACGCAGCCCTGTAAGTTCATCTGAGTGACTTACTAGCTTAAGCTGTGAGTTAACTTGATTAAGCTTATCATTTGCTTGGCGTAGTTCTAATGTACGATCAGTGATCAGCCCCTCAAGCACTTCTTGCTTTCTGCGCTCTTGTGCTCTAAACACCCAAAATACTAAGTAAAAGAGTAAAATAAAGCCGCTAGTAATTAGTAATCTAAAATAAATAGTCTCATCAAAACGCTCAGGTACAATAAAGCCATATTCAGCTTCTTGTGCTCGGCTCCAATCCTCACCTTGTCGTTTAGCTTCCAGCTGAAACAAAAACGAGCCTGCAGGTAAGTTAGTATAAATAGCTTCTCTGCGTGTATTTGCATAACGCCAATCACTATCCAAACCACTTAGTTTATATCTAAACTCAATACTACTTGGCGCGTAGTAATCTATAGCGGTATAAGTTAACGTTACGTCGCGTTCATCTGTATTTAATGACGGCTTTTTACCAAGTGCTGCAGTGGTTAAATTACGTAATGGAGTGGTAATTGTTTCTACTTTTGGTTTTAATGCACCAACACCAAATAATTCTACGTTTTTAGGTATTTCAACAACACCTTGTAAACTTGGATACCAAATTGAATTACCCGTGTTAGCTACTGCATCATGTCCAAGCCCGCTACAACATTGATTTGCTTTACCGTCGAGTTGACGGTCGAATGAAGAAATAACTTCCTCTACTTTTAAGCTTTTTATCTCTGTTTTAAACTGCTCTACGGGCATTCTATAAACACCTTTCATGGTGCTTACCCATACATGTTTTAAATTTTCATCGTACTCTAAACTGAAAATAGATCCGTACGGTAAACCATTAGCCGCATCTAGTTGGCGCCACTGCCCCTGCGTGCTTCGATAAAACAAACCGTCGTTAAGAGAGCCAATTAAAATACCAACGCCATCTATATGCAAAACACTCGTTACGTAAGCGCTTTCTAAGGTAGTTTGATCGCCAATTTTTTCTATTCCACGATCAGTAAAATAATAAGCGCCTTTGCTAGTACCAATAACCCCAAAATTTGTTTTATCTAATACGTAGGTAATAAATTTACTGCCTAAAAACGCATTATATGCAAATGGCGTTAATCCGGAATAACTTAATCGGTATAACCCACGACCAGTCCCTATCCAAAAACCGCCCTTACTTGAGCGACTAATTGCAAACACTGGATTATCACGTAGTGCTCTGCCCGGTACTGTATAAAGTGTATTTTTTTCAAAAACAAACAAACCTCTGCCAGTCGCTATATATAACCTACCGCCATCAAATTCTAGATCATGCACTGACGCTCGTCCGTATTTAGTACTTGGAATTAAATTAATAAAACTTTTATTTAAATCAAAGTAACCAATGCCACTTTTATTTGCGACCCATAACTTACCATCTGGCGCTTGGGTAATTGCCATAACTGCTTCTGTCATTTCAGATAACGCAGAGTGCCTTTCTACACGCCCTTCATGAGCAAGCCATAAGCCTTCACTAAAACTGGCTAGCCATACGTTATTTTGGTCATCACGAAAAATGTCAGCAAACCAAATGCTTTGATCAAGCTGACTTGGCTCTACCCATTCCCACTCGCCCGACTTACCTCTGAACAGTAAACGTCCGTAAGTTGATACCCAAAGACCACCATCGCTATCACTCATAAACTTGTATACAGCAGAGTTGTTTGTATTTGGTAAAGGGAAAGGTCTTAATTCATCATCTAGATCGAGAAAGTAAGCACCTAGTTCAGATGCTAAATACAAGTTACCGTTTAAAAAAGATAAATCATGAACAATCGTTTGCGCTAAGCGCTCCGGTAACGAAATTTTTGCGGTGAGTTCTAAACGTAATTTAGAAAAATCAGAAGAGCTTTTTGTTAACCTTAGTAAATGACGATCGTTAACTAACCAAATACCTTCAGGGGAAAGCGCCATTTGGGTAACCGAGCCCACAATTTGAGTAATAACGGTCGCATTAACAATTGGAAGAGGAGCACTAGCTTTAGTTTGTAAATCAACTTGGCTTCTATCAACGTAATAAAGCCCATTAGCTGCAATCCAAATGCTCCCTTTTGCATCTTGCAGTATATCTCTAACTGGTCCTTTAATATTAAATTCTTGTGCGGCAAATGTAGTGGGATTAATAACAACGAGCCCACTTTTAGTGCCAATCCATAGCAATCCGTTCGAATCGACTAAAAGTTTATTAATACCATTACTTGGCAGAAAAGGACTATTTTGAGTATTGTAGTTAGTAAACGTGTTGCCATCAAAGCGACTTAAGCCAAACTGAGTGCCAAGCCACATATAGCCTTGTTTATCTTGTACAACACTTTTAAGTGATTGCGATGGTAAACCATCTTTTATATTCCATTGTTTAACTACATAATCAGTAATTGAGGCCCAACTTGGCGTCGCGCACAACATCAGTACACAAACCAGTAAAAATCGCATCATAGTACTGCCACCTAGTTAAACAATTCAAATATAAAAATTAAAAGGGTATATAACCCGCTTTTATTAACGCCTGCAAACAAATAAGCGAAAATACACCTGCAAGTATATCGTCTGCCATAATACCAAAACCACCCTTTACATGCTTATCTAGCATACGGATTGGACCAGGTTTTGCTATATCAAAAAATCGAAACAACAAAAAGCCTACTAACAAGCTCTGCCAACTAAGCGCGGCACCGATCATGGTAATGTAATACCCAGCAACTTCGTCCCACACAATTGCGGGATGGTCATGTACACCTAAGTCATCTGCAGTTTTACCACATACCCATATACCAAATATACTGATAACGACAGCAAATACAATTTGAAGCCATAATGGATAGTACATGGTCATAAAAATAAATGGTAAAGCAGCAAAAGTGCCAAATGTACCAGGCGCTTTAGGCGCAAGACCTGTACCAAAACCTAAACCAAAAAATTGGTGAGGGCGCTTTAAATTAAATAATCGGTTATTACTCAAACCGACTCCTTGGCAAAATGCTCAAAGCCTTGTTGCTCAAAATCAAAGTTTTCACCATTATATAAAAGCTCAATATTTCCATCACCACTTTTAACTTGCCCAATAAGGGTAGCATCTACGCCATATTGTCGAAGCTTTAAATCTAACATCCCTTTACTACTATCCGGGACTGTAAATAATAATTCATAGTCATCACCGTAACTAAGAATAAATGGTAACTGCTGCTTAAAATCAAGACTAGATTTCATCGCATCCGATGTAGGAATATCTTCTATATTTATAACCGCACTCGCTTGAGACATATCAAGAATATGACCCAAATCAGCAAGTAACCCATCAGACACATCTATCGCTGAAGATGCAAGCCCACGCAATACCTGACCAGCAGCAACACGAGGTGTTGGATAATCAAAACGCTTGTTTACATACTGTAAGTGCTCAGGCTCTATTTTTAAACCTTGTTTACGCGACTCAATTGCTAGTCCCGCATCTCCTAATGGACCTGTAACATAAATCCAATCACCTACTTTAGCACCGCTTCTACATAAAGCTTTACCTTCAGGTACGGTTCCTTTAGCGCAAATAGTAATAGTTAACGGACCTTGGGTCGTATCCCCACCAATTATTTGGACATTAAAGTATTCAGCAATTTCGTGCATACCTTCAGTAAATTCTTCTATCCACTGTGGGTCTATACTTGGCAATGTTAGTGCAACTGAAACCCATGTTGGTTCAGCACCCATTGCAGCTAAATCACTTAAATTTACAGCAAGTGCTCTATGACCTAATGCTCGAGGAGAAATATCATCAAAAAAATGCACGCCAGAAACAAGTGTATCTGTTGTGATTGCAAGTTGGCAGTTCTGTGGAACGGTGACTAAAGCGCAATCATCCCCTATACCTAGGTTAACATCACGACGAGTTATACCGCGACCTTTAAAGTAACGGTTTATTAATTCAAATTCCTTCATACACAAAAAAGCCGACCTATGCCGGCTCTCCTTTTTAACGGTTGTTAAAACCAATCAATCTGAAAATTTCAGAAGTGATTAATATTACTTGCGTAAATGCTTAACAGCTTTATCAAGTACACCGTTTACAAATTTATGGCTATCTTCAGCACCAAAAATTTTGGCAAGTTCAATACCTTCGTTGATAGCAACTTTATAAGGTACATCTTCACGGAATTTAAGTTCGTAGCTGCTTAAACGTAAAATTGCTCGCTCAACCATATCTAAATCGTTAAATGGACGTGTTAAATGTGGCGATACAGCTTCGTCTAATTGCTTATAATTTACAGCAACACCCGTCGCTAAATCTTTAAAGTATTCAACGTCAATTTTAGTAACGTCTGTTTCGATCAACATTTGTTGCTCGATATCGGCAATCAGATTGCCACTTATTTGCCAAGAATATACGGCTTGGAGTGCTAAAGTACGTGCTTTACGTCTTGCTGCTGGTTTCACAAAAATTCCTTAAACTTAAATTTTATCTAACACATTAACCATTTCAAGCGCACCTAAAGCAGCTTCGCCGCCTTTGTTACCCATTTTGGTACCAGCACGCTCAATTGCTTGTTCAATGCTTTCTGTGGTTAATACGCCAAATGCAACCGGGATATCATACTCAAGTGATACTTGCGCAAGACCCTTGTTTGATTCGCCAGCAACTAGGTCAAAGTGTGGTGTACCACCTCTGATCACTACGCCTAATGCGATGATTGCATCATACTCTTTTTTTGCCGCAACGCGTTTAGCTGCTAAAGGTAACTCTACCGCACCAGGTACATAAATAACGGTAATATCGTCATCTGAAACACCACCAGTACGCTTTAATTCATCAACAGCGCCTGCTAATAGACTGCTACCAATAAAGTCATTAAAACGAGAAATAACAATGGCAAATTTTTTGCCTGGAGCGTACTTATTACCTTCAATAATTTTCATTCGATAACCTTAAAAATAAGTTTGAGCGGTTGCGATTGCGCAAAAATTGCTGCGCATCATACCATAAAAATAAAATAATAGACTAGTTAAAAGCAGAGCGCTTATTGCGGCTCAACGTAATCAACAACTTCTAAATGAAAGCCCGAAAGCGCATGGTACTTTTTAGGGCGACTCATTAATCGCATTTGTTTAATTCCAAGATCTGCAAGTATTTGCGAACCAACACCAACCGTACGAGAGGTACCTTTGAATTTACGTGGCGTAACATCTTCGCCAGCATCTGCGGCTGCAAATGCTTTTACAGTAGCTTCTAATTCTTCAGTGCTTTCTTGCTTACCTAAAATAACTAAAGCGCCTTCATTTTTAGCAATATAAGCCATTGCCTCAGAAAGCCCCCAACTACGGTCAGCACTTCTGTCTGAAAGCAAAATATCGTTAAAAGTACTCTGCAAATGTACGCGTACATTGGTAGGTTCTTGATCTTTAACTTCGCCTTTAAGCAGTACGTAATGTAATTGGCCGTCAATTGTGTCTTTGTAAGTAACTAAATCAAATTCACCATGAACAGTAGGCAACTTACATTTTGCAACTTGCTCAATAGTTGTTTCGTTGAGATTTCGGTATTCGATTAAATCAGCGATAGTACCAATTTTAATATCGTGCTGTTTTGCAAAAACTTCTAAATCAGGACGACGTGCCATGGTGCCATCGGCATTAAGTATTTCAACAATAACAGATGATGCTTCAAGCCCAGCTAAACGAGCCAAATCACAGCCGGCTTCAGTATGCCCAGCACGAGTTAATACTCCGCCTGGTTGCGCCATGATAGGAAAAATATGACCAGGCTGAACAATATCACTTGGTATTGCACCTTTAGCTATAGCAGCTTGCACTGTACGCGCTCTATCTGCAGCAGAAATACCGGTTGTAACACCTTTAGATGCTTCAATCGACATTGTAAAGTTAGTTGAAAAAGCAGCACCATTATTTTTAACCATTAGCGGTAAATCAAGTTGCTCACAACGCTCTTGCGTCATGGTTAAACAAATTAAACCACGACCATGAGTAGCCATAAAGTTAATCGCTTGTGCACTAATATGCTCAGCTGCAATAATTAAATCGCCTTCATTTTCTCTATCTTCATCGTCCATTAAAATAACCATTTTACCGGCTTTAATATCATCGATGATTTCTTGTGCGCTGTGTAAATTCATAAATTTGCTCGTGTAAGTTATCAGTTTCGTTATTTAATAAAACCCGCTTTAGCGAGTAAGCTCATCGAAATATCAGAGCCAGTAGGTTGCTCTGCACCTTTTATAAGGCGCTCTAAATAACGTGCAATTTGATCGACTTCTAAATTAACCTGAGTACCTACTTTAAAATGAGCAATCGTAGTTTGCTCACTAGTGTGTGGGACAATTGTTAATTTGAATTTATTACCTTCTACAGCATTTACTGTCAGGCTTATACCATCAATACATACCGAACCTTTGTACGGAATGTATTTCATTAAATTTTCGTCGGTTGTAAGCCAATATTCTGTAGCTCGCGCATTAGGAGTAATAGCTGTAATAGTTGCTATGCCATCAACATGACCAGATACAAGATGACCGCCCAAACGCGAAACCGGTTGCATGGCTTTTTCAAGATTAACCGTTTGCCCTAAAGCGTAGTGAGAAAAACCCGTTAAACCAATCGTCTCATTTGATAAATCAGCACTAAAACCATCTATGTGCTTATCAACCACCGTTAAGCAAACACCATTGGTTGCAATACTGTCGCCTAGCTTTACGTCTTTCATATCAAGGTCAGTACTTTGAATACGAATGGCTAAGTCGCCTTGTTTTTTTTGTAATAAAGCAATTTTACCTGTGGCTTCTATTATTCCAGTAAACATAGCACTACTCTTTTTTATTAAGTGGTTTTAATGAGTTTTTTTACCGCTGTAATACGCAAATCATCGCCAATACGCGCACACTCATTAAATGTTAAATCGATTGTATTTTGCATACTCATCAATTCAGGAAAATTTACTAAACCTTTTGCATCATGACCCATGAGTTTAGGCGCTAAATAAAAAACAAACTCATCTATTAAATCAAGCTCTGTCATTTTACCAGCAAGTGTTGCGCCAGCCTCAAGCCACACATTATTAAACTGTAGCTGACCAAGTTTTTGTAAAACAGCCAACAAGTCAACCTTACCGTTACTTTCACTCACTTGTATATGCTTTACAAAGTGCGGCCACTGTAGTGATTTATCAAGCTTAGTTGTAAATATTATTACATCGCTTTGAATTTTAAATAAAGCTAGGTTAGGCGTTAAACGGTTACGAGAGTCAATTATAACACGCACGGGCTGGCGAAGCGGTAAATCAGTGGGAAGTGCATTCGGTAATTCGCTTAATCGTACATTGAGTTTAGCATCGTCTACTAATACGGTATCAGCTCCGGTTAAAATAGCGCAGCTTTGCGCTCGATATAATTGTACGTCTTGGCGAGCAGCGGGACCGGTTATCCATTTACTTTGCCCATTTTTAAGCGCTGTTTTACCGTCAATACTTGCTGCCATTTTGCAGGTCACATAAGGTAAACCTTGCTCCATTCGCTTAAAAAAGCCAACGTTAAGTGCGCGAGCTTGTGATTCTAGTAACCCGTGAGCAACCTCAATACCAGCATCAGCTAATATTTTAAGACCCTTGCCTGCAACTTGTGGGTTTGTATCAACCATAGCGGCAATTACTTTTACCACGCCCGCCTTTTTTAAACCTTCAGCGCACGGCGGCGTACGCCCATAATGACTACAAGGCTCAAGCGTTACATAGGCAGTTGCGCCTTTTGCATTATTGCCAGCTATTGCCAGTGCATTTACTTCAGCATGACCTTGGCCAGCTAATTGATGAAAACCCTCACCAATTATTTGATTGTTTTTAACTAATACACAGCCAACATTAGGATTAGGCGTTGTAGTAAATCGACCTTTTTTGGCAAGCTCTATGGCGCGTGCCATATACATTTCGTCATGTTCGGTAAAAGTAGTTTGGCTTTGCATTGTTACTCCCCTAAGCGGGCAATTTCTTCGCCAAATTCACGTATGTCTTCAAACGAGCGATAAACAGAGGCAAATCTTACGTACGCTACTTTATCAAGCTTTTTGAGCGCTTCCATAATGCATTCACCAACCAAATGGCTTGAAATTTCTCGCTCACCCGTTGCGCGTAGTTGCGATTTTATTATATTCACTACTTCGTCTACTTGCTCGGTGCTCACTGGGCGTTTTTCGAGCGCACGGTTTAATCCATTTAAAAGTTTATCTTCGTTAAATGGTTCGCGGCTGCCGTCTTGTTTAATAACACGAGGCATAACCAATTCAGCGCCTTCAAATGTAGTAAAGCGCTCGTGGCAGTCGTTACACTCACGACGCCTGCGAACTTGATGGCCTCCGCCAACAAGGCGTGAGTCAATAACTTTAGTATCTTTTGCGGTACAAAATGGACAATGCATAACTCGGTACTTCCGTTTTAAAACAAAAAAGACCGCTAAATAGCGGTCTTTTATCTTAGCAAAAAACTAAGCTTATGTGATCTAAATTACTGCTGCTTATGCAATTAAGCGTAAACAGGTAATTTTGCACAAATTGCTTTTACTTTTTCTTTAACTTGCGCCTGTACAGATTCATCTGAGATGTTATCTAGTACGTCACAAATCCAGCCAGCAAGCTCTTTTGATTCTACTTCTGTAAAACCACGACGAGTTATTGCAGGTGAACCAATACGCAAACCAGATGTAACAAACGGTGAGCGAGGATCGTTAGGCACTGAGTTTTTATTAACGGTGATGTTAGCGTTGCCTAGGGCAGCGTCTGCATCTTTACCGGTGATATCTTTATCGATTAAATCAAGTAAAAATAAGTGGTTTTCAGTTTTATCAGATACGATTTTGTAGCCACGTTCTTGCATAACTGCAACCATTGCTTTTGCGTTTTTAACAACTTGTGTTTGGTATACTTTAAACTCTGGTTGAAGCGCTTCTTTAAATGCCACTGCCTTTGCTGCAATAACATGACATAAAGGACCACCTTGACCACCAGGGAACACAGCACTGTTAAGCTTTTTATAAATAGCTTCGTCGCCACATGCAGAAATAATTAAACCACCACGAGGACCAGCAAGTGTTTTATGCGTAGTTGTAGTAACAACATGAGCATGAGGTACTGGGCTTGGGTAAACGCCTGCCGCAATTAAACCAGCAACGTGAGCCATATCAACAAACAGGTAAGCACCGATTTTGTCAGCAATTTCACGGAACTTAGCCCAATCAACAATACCTGAGTACGCTGAAAAACCACCAATGATCATTTTTGGTTTATGCTCAAGTGCTAATGCTTCAACTTGTGCGTAATCAATTTCACCCGTTGCTTCATCTAGTCCGTATTGGATTGCATTGTAAAGCTTGCCAGAGAAACTTACGTGAGAACCGTGAGTTAAATGACCGCCATGAGCTAAGCTCATACCTAGTACAGTATCGCCAGCATCTAATAATGCTAGAAAAACAGCAGCATTTGCTTGCGAACCAGCGTGTGGTTGTACGTTAGCGTAGTCAGAACCAAATAATTCGTTAGCACGGTCAATTGCTAATTGCTCAACAACATCTACATGCTCACAACCGCCATAGTAACGCTTACCTGGGTAACCTTCTGCGTATTTGTTAGTAAGCTGTGAGCCCTGTGCTTCTAGTACGCGTGGGCTACAGTAGTTTTCAGATGCAATTAGTTCAATGTGCTCTTCTTGGCGAGCAGTTTCTTTAGTGATTGCGTCAAATAACTCTGGATCAAAATCCGAAATATTCATGCTACGTTCTAACATTGGGGTCTCCTAGGGCAACGTGTATGGTGTTTTTTAGAGGCTTTATTGTACGCTTTAAACGACTCTTTGCCTACGCTCTTAAGTTGAGGATATTTAAACAGGGATTGAAACTATTTCACAGCTCTTTTAAGATGATATTTTTTAATAAATACATAATTATTTTAAATGCATTTTATTTTCTACATTTAATTAACTAATGAAAGCCCTTCTTTTTTATAATTAAAACTCATAAAAAAAGCGGCCTAAACCGCTTAACTTTCTATCTTGTATTAACCTAACTTAGCGAGCATTTCAGTGCGTAACGCGTCGTAATCGGCGTTTATATCACTTGCTAAGCATGGTTTTGCTAATGCATCGCTAAGTGGTTTTGGCATATCTAACTCAATGTTTAAAATACCTTCTACGCTCTCTTTAAACTTAGCAGGATGAGCTGTCGCTAAAAATATACCAGCGGCACCAGGTGCTCGGTTTTCAACAAGACCTTGGTAAGCAATCGCGGTATGAGGTTCTGCCACATAGCCAGTTTGTTGAATTTTTTTCATCACGGCTTGCGTGTCTTGCTCGTTTACGCTGGTTGAATAAAAATTATCGTAGCTAAACCAGTTATTATCTAACATTGTTTGCACACGCGGCCAGTTGTTTGGCTTACTCACATCCATTGCATTTGAAAGCGATTCAAGCGTTGCGTTTGGCGTCCAGTTTTTATCAAGCATAAAGCGCGGCACAGTATCGTTTTGGTTTGTTGTTGCACTTAATTTGCCAACAGGTAAACCAATAACAGCACCAATCATTGCGGCGCATACATTACCAAAATTACCACTAGGTACTGATATATGTGCCGTTGCGCGTTTTTCTTTTGGTAGCTGTGCAATTGCCTCAAAGTAATAACAAACCTGAGCAACTAAACGGCTAATATTAATTGAGTTAGCTGAGTTAAGCCCAAGTGTTGATTTAACTTCTTCATCTAAAAAGGCATTTTTAACAAGCTCTTGGCAATCATCAAAGCTGCCCTCAACTGCATAACAATGAATATTATTACCTAGCGTAGTAAATAGCTTTTGCTGAGCAAGTGAAATCTTGCCTTTAGGATATAAAATTACTACGTCGATATTTGGTTTATTGTAAAAAGCATGCGCTACAGCTGCACCAGTATCGCCTGATGTTGCTGTTAAAATAGTTACTTTTTCATCTTTATTAAATTGCGTTAAACACTCAGCCATAAAGCGACCGCCAAAGTCTTTAAACGCAAGTGTAGGACCATGAAACAGCTCTAAACAATATGTGTTCTCTTCAACTTCCACCAGCTTAACTGGAAAGTTAAACGCGTTTTTAACCATTTGTGCCACGGTGTCACTTGGTAGCTCATTACCAATTAGGTGGGATAATATTTTGCCACTGCGCGTAACGAAGTCCATATCAAGCAATGCATCAACATCTGTTAATGGGGCTAGTGACTCTGGAAAAAACACACCTTGGTTACGACCCAAACCTGTTTTTACGGCTTCAACGAACGACACTTTTTGTGAGCTATCTTTTAAATTATGTAATTGCATGACTACCTATCCTATAAAACTGTTAATTGACGCGTGCCGTCGTTATCTAACTTACAAATGTGGCAAAAGCCTTGCTCGTTAATATAATTTGCTTCTAACCATTGTGCGCATTGCTGTGCAGCTTCAAGTGTTTTACACACAGTAAATAAGGTTGGTCCTGCGCCCGAAATACTCACTATTTCTGCGCCTAACGCTGGCAAGCTTGCTTTTGCTTCGCTAAAACCATTAATAAGTGGTGCACGGTAAGGTTCTGCTATTTCATCTTTCATTATGCTTAGCGCATCGTCAAAACGGCTAGTTAACAGTAAGCTGCTAAATGCTGATAAGCGCTGAGCAAATTCAACGCTTGCATGCATGCTCAATTCTTTAGGTAAAACAGAACGCGCTTTTGCTGTATTTAGCGAAAAACCAGGAAACGCAGCTACGTAATACCAGTTTTCATCAACCGGCAGTGCAATCGATTTATCAGGAATTAAATCACCTGTTAGCTGCAAACCACCTAAATAACATGGCGTGATGTTATCGTAATGACGACCGCCGCTTACTACAGCTTCAAAGTCAGCCATAAGCTCAATTAGCTCAACCTGGCTTAAATTAGTTTGTGCAAACTTATCAAGGGCAGCAAAAGTAGCCACGACCGAACATGCGCTAGATCCAAGCCCTGAGCCAATTGGTAAATTCTTTTTAAGCTCGAGCTTTACGCATGGCATGTTAGGCGCAACATGCGCTCTAAAATGTACTAAACACTGGTACGCTAAATTCTCATTAGGATCACTTGGTAACTTATGAGCGTATTCGCCTGTGCAAATAAATTCATCGCTTGATGCTGCGCTCACAACAGCTACATCGCCTAATAAACTGCCATCAATTGGCGCAAGCGCTGCGCCAAGGGCATCAAAACCCACTGCAAAATTACCAATAGACGCCGGAGCATATACTTCAATCATAGTCTGCTCCTAACGCGATAGCGTTTTTAAAATATCAGCAAACACACCCGCTGCTGTTACTTCAGAGCCAGCGCCATAACCACGAATTACAAACGGACGTGGTTGGTAATATTGGCTTAAAATAGCAAGTGCATTTTCACCATCGCGAATGACACTAAGCGCATGTTTTGCATCTACTGCTTCAATACCTACTTTACAATGACCTTCTTTAATTGTGCCTACATAGCGAAGTACTTTGCCTTCACTCGTAGCACTTTGAATAAGCTTGTTAAAATCAGCATCTAGGCTTGGTAGCTTTGCCATAAACTCATCAACGCTGTCTCCCTGTGCAAAACCTGGTGGTAATACAGACTCAACTTCAATATCGCTAAGCTCTAGTTGCATACCCGATTCACGGGCAATGATCAGTAACTTACGCGCTACATCGGTACCCGATAAGTCATCACGAGGGTCTGGCTCTGTAAAGCCGCTTTCTTTGGCTTTAATAGTTGCCTCAGAAAGTGATAAACCATCTTGTAATGCGCCAAACATGTACGAAAGAGAGCCTGATAAAATACCGCTAAACTCAAGCAACTCATCGCCAGCACCAAATAATGACTGCAAGTTATCGATTACTGGTAAGCCAGCACCTACGTTTGTCTCGTATAAAAACTTGCGGTTATTTCTTTGTGTTGCTGCAATTAAATCTTGGTAATAAGTATATGAGCTTGTTGTTGCCTTTTTATTGGCAGCCACAACATGAAAACCTGCATTTAAAAAATCTACATATTGCGCAGCTAGTGCATCTGACGATGTACAATCAACAAGTACGGGATTCACTAAATGATTTTGCTTAACAAACTGCTCTACTAATTTTAAATCAAATGCTTGCTCAGATGAGCCTAACTTTTGCTGCCAATCACTAAAAGCAATACCTTCACTATCTAGGTGTAATTGGCGAGAATTAGCAACGCCATACAAATTAAGTTTAATATTACGCTTTTCAAGCCAAGCTTGTTGACGCTCAAGCTGATTAATAAGCTCTTGACCAACTAAACCGCAACCTAGTAAAAACACATCAATTGATGGAACATGTGTGAAAAAGTTTTCGTGGCATACTTTTACCGCACCATTACACCTTTCACCATCAATTACAGCTGAAATAGCACTTTCGGTAGAGTCTTGTGCAATTGCGACAATGTTAACCTGTGCTTGTGCAAGGGATGCGAAAAACTTAGCAGCTAAACCTCTATGCGCACGCATATTGTCGCCAACTAAAGTAACAATAGCTAAATTACGTTGCACTTGTACCGGCTCAATTAATCCTGCCTTCGACTCAAGCTCAAACGCTGTTTGTAGTGCATCTAGCGCTAATGCTAAATCACTTTCATGTACACAAAAGCTGATGCTAAATTCACACGATGACTGCGTAATCAAAACAATAGAAACATTATCGTGCGCAAGTGCGTTAAATACCTTAGAAGCCATACCTACTTTGCCCTTCATGCCAGGGCCCGAAACTGTCAGCATAGCAAGGTCTTGTAAGCTCGAAAGGGCTTTTACAGGGTCGTTCGACGGGTAGTCATTACCAATTAACGAGCCTTGTGCATCTGGGTTATGTGTATTCTTAATTTCGCAAGGTACGCCCGCTTTAGCACACGGTAAAATTGTTTTAGGATGAAGTACTTTAGCGCCAAAGTAAGAAAGCTCCATTGCTTCTTTATAAGATAAAAAATCTACCTTTGTCGCTTTTTTAATATAACGGGGATCAGCGCTATATACGCCATCAACGTCTGTCCAAATTTGGCAAATTTCAGCTTCTAAACATGCAGCAGCAATTGCTGCCGAGTAATCAGAACCGTTACGACCAAGTGTTGTAAGCTCGCCCTTGTCATTACTAGCTGTAAAACCAGGCATAATATATATAGTGGCTGGATTTTCTTTTAACATAGCTTGAAAGCGCACTTTGCTTGCTACTAAGTCTGCTTCGGCATCAATATAACCACCTGTTGATGCAATACAGCTTGTTGCTTCTAAGTACTTAGCGTTATGTGAGCTTAATAAACGCTGCATAAGCGAGACACTTACACGCTCACCAAAACTAATTATAAAAGCACGAACCTGCTCTGGGCAGCACTTAATTAATGCAACACCATCAAGTTTATTTTTAAGTTCAGTAAAGTTTGGCCAGTTTTCAATAGTACCGTGATCTTTTTCTACAGCTGCTTTTAGTTCTTCGCATCTACTCACTAAAGCTTGCCATAACTCACTAAAGTCATGCCCTTGCTCAGCTTCACTTGCTAGAGCAACTAATGAATCGGTCATACCGCCTGGTGCTGAAAGTACTAATAGTACTTCGTCTTTTAATTGTGCTTTAACTAACTGAGCTACTTGTTGTAGGCATGTAAAGTCGGCAAGCGATGACCCACCAAATTTTAAAACGCGCATTGTTTATGTTCCTCATCCCATAAAACGAAAAAGGCCTGTGTTCTAAGTGAACACAGGCCTTTAAATTTGTTGCACCGACCTATGCCACTATCCAGTAAGAATGGTGGTTGTAATAATAATGGTCAGTACGCGATTAATTGTTTTCATAGGTTAAGACTGCCTCAACAAAGGCTATGCTGTCAACCCTAAATTAAAAGATAAAACAGCCTTTTTAAACATGAAAAAACCTAATGAATGCCAAATTTATGCAAAACATCACTTAAACTAGTTTTATCTATAGGTTTATTTATGAAGTCTATAGCACCTAATTGAGTAACTCTGTGTTTCATTTTATCTTGTATATCAGCAGAAATAACGAGTACAAAGCATTCAATTTTTTGCGCTTTTATATGTTCAAGTACCTCAACGCCATCTACTTCTGGCATAGTTAAATCTAGGCATAATAAATCAAAGTTATTAGTTTTAAATAGCTCAATAGCTTGGGCGCCATTTACAGCTTGCTGAATGTTCGCATCGACACATTGCTGCAAGCATCTAATTACTTGCTTACGCGCAACGGCAGAGTCGTCACACACTAAAATAGAAAAAGTCATAATGTTTACTACTAAATGAGCATAATTAAAGCTGTTAAGAAATAGCCATCCATAGCGACTTGTTCTATTCTACCACGGTACCTATATACGTAACAAAGCATCTAAGAATTTTCTGAGTAAAAAGAATTCTCTTAAATTCACAAGTTTGCCAAAGTACAAATTTAAACTCATTTGAGATTAAAATAACGCTTAAAATAAAATGTTTTTTATTTATTTTTAAGCATTTATTGACTAACTTTTATGTAACTAAGCAATCTTGTACTAAAACCAAAGGAACCATAAGCCACTTATGTTACAACAAAGCCTTTCTAAAAAGTTGCTGACCAGTGTTTTATCGGTCTATTTCTTGCTAACCTTTGTGGTCACTTGCGGGCAAGTCCTTGCTGAATATGTAAATACAAAAGACTATATTAGAGATGAATTAGCCACCTTACAAAAAACTTTTAGTCGTAGTTTAACCAGAGCCATTTGGGAGCTAAACACCAAGCAAACTATCACCACGGCAGAAGGTCTATTAGCTATCCCTATGATTGAAGGCATAATAGTGCGCGACGATAGCGGCGAAATAATCTCGCAGCTTGGGCGTTCTCTCGACATACATAAGTTGTACAGCCAACAATTAGTACAAGAAGAAGTTATTTTAGAAGATTCTAAGTCAGGTTTATTTGGATATACCTTTCCGCTTATATTCGAATTTTCGGGTAGAGCAACACAAGTTGGCGACGTTACTTTATTTTCTAGTCGAGAAGTCGTATTTAGTCGCATTATGGTTTCAATCTATTTTTTGATTGGTAATGCGATGATAAAAACAACATTTTTGATTATTTTGTTTTTAATGGCGTTCAGAAAATTACTTACCGATCCCCTATCTCAATTTATAGAACAAATAGAAAATCTTGAATTAGACGAACTTGAAGGTCAGCACATAGAAATAGAAACAGAAGAGCATAACGAGCTCAAAGTAATGGAGGAGTCATTTAACAATCTGATAGATAAAGTTGTTCAATACCGCCTAGAGCTTGAGCATGCGCAAAAGCAGCTAATAATAAGTAACGAAAAACTAGATCAACATAATGTTCAATTAGAGCAAGACGTAGCTCGTAAAACATCAAATTTAAGCCAAGCAATGATGGATTTACAACAACAAAAATATGAATTAGAAAAACAAAAAATTGTATTAACTGATGAAGTCGATCTTCGTCGCAGTACCGAGCAAGAGCTACTAACAAAACAAACCGAGTTACAACGTTACGTAGATGAATTAAGCCTTGCACAAGAGCGCCTACTCGGCACTGAAAAAATGGCCGCATTAGGTGGGCTAGTTGCAGGAATAACTCACGATATAAATACACCAATAGGTATTGGCGTTACCGCAATCTCATTTTTACAAGAGCGTTTAAATCAACTTGAAGCTGCCTATAAAGAAAAAACCCTGTCGCCTAAAGCCCTCGAAAATTTTATTAATGATGCTCAACAAAGTACTAGTTTACTAACAACAAACCTTGATAGAGCCTCAGAGTTAATTGCCAGTTTTAAGCAAATAGCAGTTGATCAAGCAAGCGAAGCCATAAGAACCATTAATTTTAAAGATTATGTAAACGAGGTTATTCGCTCACTTCATCCACAACTAAAAAAAACAGCCCATACTATTAAATTAGAATGCCCTGATGATCTTGTTTTAAATTTGCCTGCGGGTGCAATAAGCCAAATTTTTACTAACTTAATTATGAACTCACTTATTCATGGTTTTGAAGGCAAAAATAACGGCATTATGGATATTAAAATAACCAGTGACGAAACAAACCTAACCATTGATTACAAAGATAATGGTAATGGAGTGACAAATGAGCAGCTTAAAAAGTTGTTTGATCCGTTTTTTACTACCAAACGAGATCAAGGCGGAAGCGGACTTGGCACACACATAATGCTCAATTTAGTTAAACAAACTTTAAGCGGATCTATAGATGCAAGTAGCGAAGCTGGTAAGGGTTTACGTTACTATATTAAATTTCCAAAAAACATGCCTAAACCACTGCCTATTTTTAATCAAAATTAAACAGCCAGTAACAAATCAGTCATTTCGAGATACTGATTTTATTGTTATGATTGGATAAATTTTCAAATGGATCAATCCCCATGTGGTTTAGTAACCTTATTTGTTACCGCTTTAAGCAAGACGTTTCGTATACTCAAGAAGATTTCGATAAAGCATTAGAGCAAGACTTGTTTCGTCCATGTACAGGTCAAGAATTATCGACATTTGGCTGGACAAAAGCATTTGGAAAACACGGCGACACATTATCGCACTTTTCACAAAAAAGTATTTTAGTGTGTGCTAAGCGTGAAGAAAAAGTATTACCTGCTTCTGTTATTAATGAACTTGTTGCTGAAAAAGTTGATTTAATTGAAGCAGAAGAAAATCGTCCAGTTAAGAAAAAAGAAAAAGACGAATTAAAAGAAAACATTCTTCATGCTCTACTTCCACAAGCGTTTAAAAAATCTAGTTTACAATTTGCGTTTATCGACCAAGAAAACGGTTGGGTTGTAGTAAACAGTGGCAGCTTTAATAAAGCAGAAGAGTTACTTGCCCTACTTCGTAAATCACTGGGTACATTACCTGTAGTACCTGCATTTGCAAATTACGACCTTGATGTATTTTTAACAGATTGGTTAACTAACTTCAGCACACCTGAAGGCTTTGCAATAGGCTCAGATGCCGAACTTGAAGAAGCAGACGACAGTGGCGCACAAGTTAAACTCAAAGGTCATGACTTATCATGTGACGAAGTGAAATCGCATCTTGAAAGTGGTAAACGTGTAACTAAACTTGCACTTGATTGGCAAGAGCGCGTTAAGTTCATGCTGCAAAATGATGGCTCTATTAAACGTTTAAGCTATTCAGAAACGTTAAAAGAAGAAAATGCTGATATCCCAAAAGAAGATATGGCAGTAAAACTAGATGCAGACTTTATTCTCTCTTCAGAAGAAATTAAACAATTACTTGAAGAGTTAACGTCTGGCTTAGGTGATGCAGACGATTTAGTAAAACCTTAAAGTTAAAACTATTTTAAGTATAAAAAAAGCACGATTCACTCGTGCTTTTTTATGCTTAAAATTTAAGAGAACTTAACTAAACATATCTTTCACATCAACTAACATATCGTTGTACTCATCACTAGAGAACAACTGCATAGACGGAATAACACCTTTATCTATGTATACCTGTAATGCAGCTGATTTATCAGATACCTGTAATGTCCCCTCTAAAATAGCGCCAATGCGGATAAAGTCTACATAGCCAATTTGAGCTGGTTTATAACTCGGATCCGCCCAACTAAGTGCCACATCAGAAAACTCGTCAGGAAATTCCCATGCACGCATAATAGAAAAACCTATTTTACCGCTAAGCTTTTGAATTGCATGAGCTAGAAAGCTAGGATTAGCAAACACCTCAGGGTGACGTTCAGCTTCAGTCAAAATAGGTAATACACCAATATTATAAACAAGTGCAGCGAGGGTAATAGCATCGCGATTTAACGACGTATGCTTGTTATTTTTTAAATAAAATTCCATCAACGATATAGAATGACTCGCAACGGTCAGCGTTTTTTGCCACGCTTTGCCCATATACCCTTTAATGAGCTCATTATTTGAAACAAACAATTGCTCCATAGCCATAGCCGTTGCAATATTTTTAATTTGGCGCAAGCCAATACGTGTAACCGCCTGATGTAAATTAGATACTTTTACAGAGCGTCCCATTATTGCGCTATTAGCTACTTTGATCATACGAGCTGATAAAGCGGGATCTTGTGAGATAACGTCCGACATTTGCATTAAATTCACATCAGGGTTATCAGCAGCATAACGTACCTTAATAGCAACCTCAGGTAACGTTGGTAAAACCAGTGTATCGTTATTTATTCTATCGACTAAAATCGTTAAAAGTGCATTTTCTGTAGACATAAAGCTGTCATCCTTTTGTTCTTAGGTTGCAATGCAAATGCAAACCACGACAATTAATTTTTGATATTAGTAATACAATTAGTATTGTCTAACTTACCGCTAAAGTTAAGGAAATTATAGAGATTTATTTTTTATTCACGCTATTTTATCCCGACCATTTGCCTTACAACGCCTAACACTTGCTATTTACCATTCAGTTTTGGTTTAATGCAGTCACAATAAGGAAGCGTTTGTGCATTTTTAGCTACTTTGTTAGCACGTACAAAATATTAAACTTACTTTTTTAACAGGCAAAATAATGATCTTAAATAAAATTAGCCAAGCAATTATGCTCTCTGGTGTCGTTTTTCTTAGTGCATGCTCAGAGCAAGCTCCCTCTTCTACCGACAACACAACAGCAAAAACCGAGCAATCTTCAAAAGCAGAAAATAAGCAAATGGGTCCACAACTCATAAATGCTGACCAGCAACGTTTAGATATTTATACCGACTTTAGTTTACAAAGTGATTTGTCGCATTTAAGTGATAATCAAAAAGCCATGATTGTTAAACTTATTGATGCTTCAAAAGTAATGGATGAGTTATTTTGGAAACAATCATTTGGTGAAAGTAAAAGTGCATTTTTAGCAAAGTTAAACGATGAAAAAGTTCGTACATTTGCCGATATTAACTATGGTCCATGGGATCGTTTAAATGGTGATGAAGCTTTTTTATCTGGTTATAAAGAAAAACCACTTGGTGCGCAGTTTTACCCTGCAGACATCACTAAAGAAGAATTAAACAATGCCGACGTTGAAGACAAAACAGGTCTTTACTCTGTTATTAAACGTGATGAGCAAGGCAAACTTTACAGCGTACCTTACTCTAAAGAGTATGCCACTGAACTTGCAAAAGCAGCCGACTTGCTACGCGAAGCAAGTAAGCTTGCTGACGACAAAGAATTTGCAAGCTATCTAAACCTTCGTGCTGATGCACTGCAAAAAGATGATTTTCAAGTATCTGATTTTGCATGGATGGATATGAAGAATAACCCTATTGATGTGGTTATTGGTCCTATTGAGACTTACGAAGACCAGTTGTTTGGTTACCGTGCTGCTTATGAGTCTTATGTATTAATTAAAGATCTAAAATGGAGCGAACGCCTAGCTAAATTTGCAGCATTTTTACCTGAGCTTCAAAAAGATTTACCTGTTGATGCTAAGTATAAACAGGAAGTACCTGGCTCTGACGCCGACTTAAACGCTTATGATGTTGTTTATTACGCAGGTCACTCTAACGCTGGTAGTAAAACAATAGCGATTAACTTGCCAAACGATGAGCAAGTACAACTAGAAAAAGGTACTCGCCGCCTACAACTTAAAAATGCAATGCGTGCTAAGTTTGACAAAATTTTAGTACCAATTGCTGATCAGCTGATTGTACCTGAACAACGTAAGCATATTACTTTCAATGCATTTTTTGCTAACACCATGTTTCACGAAGTGGCTCACGGTCTAGGTATTAAAAATACCATTACAGGTAAAGGTACCGTTCGCCAATCTCTACAAGAACACGCAAGTGCACTTGAGGAAGGCAAAGCCGATATACTTGGTTTATATATGGTTGAACAGTTGCTTAAAAAAGGCGAGATTACTGAAGGTACACTTGAAGATTACTACACAACCTTTATGGCTGGTATTTTCCGCTCAGTACGTTTTGGTGCATCAAGCGCACATGGTCAAGCAAACATGATTCGCTTTAACTTTTTTGCACAAGAAGGCGCATTTTCTAAAAATGAAGCTGGTTTATATCGCGTTAATATGGAAAAAATGAGCATTGCAATGGCTAAGCTTTCTCGCTTAATTTTAACCTTACAAGGTGATGGCGATTACGAAAAAGTAGACCAGCTAATTGCAACTCATGGCGACATTAAAGAAGAACTTGCTAAAGACTTAGAAAAACTAAGCAAAGCAAATATTCCTGTAGATGTAACGTTTAAGCAAGGTAAAGAAGTACTAGGGCTTAAATAAGCTTAGTTAAACTTAGCTAAACCCTAAAAAAGCGTTGCAGTTTAAAACTGTAGCGCTTTTTTTAACTCTGTAATTTGTAACTCTGTATACGGAACTGCTGGATACTTACCCCAAACTGGCGCAGGCCAGGCAGCATCAGTCGTAAAACGTGCTATATGATGAATATGTAATTGCGGTACCATGTTCCCCAAAGCAGCAATGTTTAACTTATCAGGCTTAAATACATTCATAATCAACTTGCTTAGCTTTGCAGACTCTTTTAAATACACAATTTGATCACCCTCAGATAAATCAATAATCTCTTTTAAGGCAGGTTGCCTTGGTACTAATACAAACCACGGATACTGACTATCGTTCAACAAAAGTACTTTACACAGCGACCAATCGGCAAGGTCTATACAGTCGCGTTTAAGCTCTGGGGCTAATTCGAATTCAGGGTTAGTCATTATAATGTCCTGCTTAGTCTTTAATAATTGACACTTTATAGCATTTAGTTGCAGTTGCACACGCTTGGCTTTACCATTCAAAGTAATATTTATAAAAGCGAAGGCAATCTTGTGCTAAAAAAAATAAAACACCTTTCACTTGCCCTGCCATTAATAGTTGGCGCTATTAGTGCTCAAGCAAAACCTTTATCGCTGGAGCGTATTTTTGACGATCCTAGCCTGTCGGGTAAGTCGCCGGTACAACTTAAATTTTCGCCGGATGGCAGCCGAGTAACTTATTTACAAGGTAAAAATGATGACTACAACCGCTACGATTTATGGGAATACAATTTAAAAGATAAAAAAAATCGTATTCTGGTTGATTCAGCTAAATTATTTTCAGGCCCAGAAAATCTATCTGATGAAGAAAAAGCACGCCGTGAACGCCAACGTATTTTTGGTAAAGGCATACTTGAATACAAATGGTCTAAAGATGGTAAAGCGCTTTTATTTCCACTTAACGGCGACCTTTATTATTACGAACTAACATCAGGTAAAAGTAAAAAACTAACCGACACTGAAACATTTGAAACCGATGCACGTTTTTCACCTAAAGGTAACTATGTATCGTTTATTCGAGAGCAAAACCTTTATGCTTTAGAGCTTGAATCAGGCAAAGAAATTCAGCTTAGCAAAGACGGTGGCGGCGTTATTAAAAACGGCATGGCCGAGTTTGTTGCTCAAGAAGAAATGAGCCGCATGACTGGCTATTGGTGGTCAGGTGACGAATCTAAAATTGCTTACACTCGTGTTGACGAAACCCCAGTAAAAGAAGCCATACGTAACGAAATTTACGCTGATGAAGTAAAACTATTTAATCAACGTTACCCATTTACAGGTACCGATAATGTCAAAATTCAACTTGGCGTAGTAAAACTAAACGATCAACAAGTAGATTGGATTGATTTAGGTAAAGACGAAGATATTTATATTGCCCGCGCTAAGTGGTTAAAAGATAGCGATACACTGTCGTACCAGTGGCAAAACCGCTCGCAACATAAACTAGAACTTCGTTTTTATAACAGCGAGTCAAAAACGCAAAAGGTAGCACTTACCGAAAACAGCGATACGTGGATTAACCTACACTTTGATCTTGAGTTTTTAAAAGACAAAAAACACTTTGTATGGGCATCTGAACGCGACGGTTTTAAACACTTATACCTATATCGCACAAATGGTCAGCTTGTTCGCCAAATTACAGCTGGTGATTGGACTGTTGATAGCTTAAAAGGCATTGATGAGAAAAAAGGCGTTGTGTACTTTGCTGGTCGTAAAGATACCCCTCTTGAAAGCCACCTATACAGCGCTCCTTTATTCAAAAAGGGCGAAACAAAACGTATTACCGAAAAAGGTCAGTACCATAATGTTGTAATAGCAAAAGACAGCAAAACCTTTATCGATAATAGCTCGTCTGACAATAAACCAAATTCAGCAGCACTTCGCAAAATAAATGGCGAATTTATTACGTGGCTTGAAGAAAACAAGCTAGACAGTAATCACCCGCTTACACCTTATTTAAGTGACTTAACAAAACCAGAGTACGGCACAATTAAAGCCGAAGATGGTCAAGTTATGCATTATCGCCTATTTAAACCAAGCAACGTAACTGATGGCAAAAAACACCCTGTTATTGTTAACGTATACGGTGGTCCGCATGCACAACGAGTAACGAATAGCTGGCGTAGTAAAAACTTGTATTTTCAGTACATGGCGCAACAAGGTTACGTGATTTTTCAACTCGACAACCGTGGTTCTTATAACCGTGGTAAAAAGTTTGAAGATGCTATTTACAAGCACTTAGGTGTGGTTGAAGTGGGAGATCAAATTAAAGGCGTAGAGTTTTTACGTACTCTTGATTTTGTAGACCCACAACGCATTGGTGTTTATGGTCATAGTTACGGCGGCTACATGGCACTTATGACCATGTTTAAAGCGGGTGATTACTTTCAAGCAGGCGTGTCAGGTGCACCTGTAACCGATTGGGCACTATACGATACACATTATACTGAGCGTTATTTAGGTCACCCTGATACAAATGCTAAGGGCTATGAAGACAGTGCTGTTTTTCCTTACGCAGATGGCTTAAAAGGTCCATTAATGATTTACCATGGCATGGCAGACGACAACGTGTTGTTTACTCATTCCACTAAATTATTTAAGCAGCTTCAAGATAATGAGAAACAGTTTGAAATGATGACCTACCCAGGCTCTAAACACAGCTTACGTGGTAAACAAGTACAAACGCACTTACATCAAACAATTACTAACTTCTTTAATCGTCATTTTGATGTTAAATAGTTAAACAAGTTTAAAAAGTAGACTAAAGGCTGATTGATAAATCAGCCTTTTTTTTGCCTTAATGGTTATTGAGCCTAGATTAAATATACTTTTTAGCTACGCTTATTCTATGCACCTATCAGTGCAAACTTATAAAGGATAAATGTATGCCCAACCTTCGTCGTTTTAGTATTTTTCAACGGTTTGCCATTTTGGTGGGGATTGTTATTTTTGGTTTGATTGTATTAAGTATTTCTAGCTTAAATCATCAATATGACGCACTCAAAAATGAACAATATATAAAAACACAAAATGTAGTAGAAACTGCCTACAGTATAATCACCCACTTTCATGAGCTTGAACAAAACCAAACTCTTACCCAACAACAAGCGCAATCACAAGCAATGCAAGCTATTCGCGCACTCAGATACGACAATACTAATTACTTTTGGATTAATAACTACCAACCAGAAATGATAATGCACCCCATAAAACCGGCACTTGAAGGGAAAGATTTAACCAATAATAAAGACCCAGACGGTAAAGTATTGTTTGTTGATATGGTAAATATTGTCAAAAGTTCTGGTGAAGGTTTTATACCGTATAAATGGCCAAAACCCGGAAAAGATAAGCCAGTCGATAAAATTGCGTTTGTTAAAGGATTTAACCAATGGCAATGGATTATTGGATCTGGTGTTTACCTCGATTCGATTGATACCGCATTTGAAGAACAGCGAAATTTAATAATTATTAATGCCGTTGTAATGATATTTGCCATTATTTTATTTAGTTACTTTATAGGCAAAAGTATTGTCGCTCCTACACGGCTTGCTGCCGATATGATGAAAGATATATCGCAAGGTGAAGGTGATTTAACACGTAGTTTAAATGAAGAAGGAAATGACGAAATTTCAGAGCTCTCTCATTCATTTAACTCTTTTATATCAAAAATGCGTGAATCTTTAGTTCATGTATCGCAAAGTGCAACTGATGTGGGTGAACATGCATATACAGTTGATGAATCAAGTAAAACGAGTCACTCATACATTGAACTACAAAACGACAGTTCAACACAAGTAGCAGCCGCTATGGAACAAATGACCCATCAAATACATGACGTAAGCCGCAATGCAGAAGCCGCTGAGCAAGCAGCAAACGATGCAGCTAAAAATGCATCTACTGGCAAAAATGTAGTCGCTAAAACCATTACCGCAATAGAAACGCTCTCTAGCAATATAGAAACGGTGAGCCGTGTAACCGAAGACCTAGCAAACGAAAGTCACAATATTGGTTCAGTACTTGATGTTATTAGGAGTATTTCGGAACAAACCAATTTGCTCGCATTAAACGCAGCAATTGAAGCGGCACGTGCGGGCGAACATGGTCGTGGTTTTGCTGTAGTTGCCGATGAAGTCCGTACTTTAGCAAGCCGTACAGGGCAAAGTACTGATGAAATTCAAGCTATGATAACCAAACTTCAAGAAGGTGCGAAAGCGGCTGTAGAGGCTGTTAAATCAAGCCAAGCACTTTCTATTTCTACAGTAGATCAAGCCTCATTAGCTAATACCTCTCTTAATGAAATTGAAAGACTCGTATCAATAATCACAGAGATGAATAGCCAAATAGCTCGCGCTACAGAACAACAAACTCAAGCCGCCGATGAGGTTAATTTACGAATAAACGATTTGTCGCATTCAACCGAAAAGTCGCTAGATAATACCAAGCAGTTAACTAGTGCGAGCGATAAACTAAAACAAAGTAGTGTGCAGCTATCAAGTGTTGTTAATCGATTTAAACTAGATTAAGCGATAACTTATTGAGTATTCATTAAAAAGCCCCAAATTATGACTTATAATTTGGGGCTTTCATTTTAAAGCGATAACTTATTAAGTATTACAAACAATAACGTGCAAACAAGCTAGTTACAGACGCAGCAGTTGGCTTACCATGTTGCCAATCACCACCTTCAACACCGCTACCTGCAATATCCATATGAACATATGGTAAAGGTTGCGCAGAGTCGTTACCGTGCTTATCTAGCCCGCCTACAATAGCCATAAACGCCATTGGGAACTGATGCCCACGGGCTGTAACTGCAGATGCGGCATTATTACTAGAAAGTACATCGTCAGCTAACGTACGCGGTTTAATAAAGTCATAATCTTCACGGCGTGAACGCGATACTTCTGCGCCATCTGCCCATAAATCGCCGCAATCGGCTATTTGACGTGAAACACCTGCACTACGAGCTGGACCATTTTCAACGTATGCACCGTAAGGACCCATTGCACGAGCAGCGTGCCCCGTTAATGTAGCAACAGTAAATAACGTTGGATTGATTTCGCCTTTAGCTAAATCTTTCATTTCGCTAAGTAAGTCGCCCATAGCTAAACGCCCTTCTGCATCAGTATTACCAATGCGTACACGTACACCCTCGCGGCTAGTGATTATTTCATCTGGTACAAAACAATCAGAACCAATAGAGTTACGAACAACGGCTAAGTACGATACTACTTTTACGCCTTTAGGCTGATAATCTGCAACGGCTTTCATAAACCCTGCAACAGATGCTGCGCCACCTTTATCGCGGCTCATACCTGCCATGTGTCCGCCAACTTTTAAATCTGCACCGCCGGTGTCATATACAAGACCCTTACCTACAAACATAAGCGTACGAGTAATTTCGCCCTCTGGTACATATTCAAGCTTAACAACACGTGGATGATGACGCTCAACTGCATAAGATGCACGAGCAACAATACTTAACATTGGATAATTTTTATCAATAGCTGCAATATCGTCAATTACGTCAACCGCAATTTTTGAGCCTTTAAATAAATCAACGCAGTAATCTGCAAAGCGAGGCGGAGCCATACGCTCAGGCTCAGTACCACATAAGTCACGTGCAGCATATTGACCCGCAGCAATTGCATTAACGGCTTTAATTGTTTGATCACTAGCTCCAACTAAACCAATATTTATTACTGGTTCAATTCCTTCACCATGAAACTCGCGCGCTTCTAATGGTTGCCATAAAGCCTGACAAGCGCCTAAATAAGCAACTTCTAGAGCGTGTTGGTAACGGCTATCGCCATTAAGATTTGGTAAAAATATTGCAGGGTTAACACTGCCCGATGCTTTCGCTTCATTAATTGCTAGTTTAGCGGCATCAAAGTAACGACGTACGTCGTCGTAATCTCTGTTTAACGGACCTGTTGGAGCAAGTATTACACGCTTGTTTTCAATTACTAATAAAGTAACTTGCTTACCAATGCGAGAGTCTACTTTTGATAGTGCTAGAACAGCATCGCGTAATGGGTTATTTGGTAATTGAGAAAAATCATCACTGATAATGATCAATGCATCATGAGATGTGCATTCAAGGCTAGTACTTACTGGCTGAGCCAGCACAGCTTTTGGATATGCCATAAATAAAGGTCCTGTTAAAAAACATAAGCCTCTATTATCGTCGATTTAAATATTGAAGACCAGTAAGCTGCAACGACTTTGCCATTTAAGATATTGCTAACACCTTACTTTATTGGCAACTTAAAGTTACAACTTTACTTAACTAATCAAGAATACTGAGTTGTTGGTTTTGTTCTGGTTTATTTTTAATACCAACGCCAATCCCTAATAATCGTACTGGTTGCTGGAGCCCTCGCTGGTGGGCTTTTGTAAGCAATTGAGCAAAAATTTCAGTATTTAATTGATGATATGCCTGATCCGCAGAGGTCACTACAAAGTTTGCAAACTTTACCTTAACACTCAGTTTATTAATTCGGTTTTCTAATTGCTGCTTATTCAAACGTATTGTTAATTCGTCTAGTAATTTAGGAAGCTGATCAAGGCATTCTTGTAAGCTATTTTTATTATACTCATAGGTATGCTCAACACTTAGCGACTTTCTAATTCGGTTAGTAGACACCTGACCAACATACTCACCAGCACATTTTTGATAAAGCGACACACCAAAATTACCCACATGTTGCTGCATCCAGTTTACGCCTTTTTCGCGTATATCTTTACCGGTATATAACCCTTTTAAGTTGAGTTTTTCGAGCGTAACTTTACCCACTCCCGGAATTTTACCTAATGGTAACTGTGCTAAAAAGTCATCTACTTCATTGGGTAACACAACAAATTGACCATTGGGTTTATTTTCATCACTGGCTATTTTTGCAATAAACTTAATAGGCGCAATGCCTGCTGATGCAGTAAGCCCCGTTGCATTATAAATATCAGCACGAATTTGTTGAGCTATAAGTGTGGCACTGCCTTTACAAACGGTACTGTCTGTTACATCAAGATAGGCTTCGTCAAGAGAGTGAGGTTCAATTAAGTCTGTGTAACGGTTAAATACTTCACGTATTTGATTTGAGGCTTCTTTATAAACAGCCATACGCCCAGGTACAATAACTAAATCGGGGCACAGTTGTTTGGCATGATAATTCGACATAGCCGATCGCACACCATATTCTCTTGCAATATAGTTCGCCGTGGAAAGAACCCCACGACGACTATTCCCCCCAATTGCCAGTGGAACACTTGCAAGCTTAGGGTTATCGCGCATTTCTACGGCTGCATAAAAGCAATCCATATCTATGTGAATAAACTTTTTCATCACCACAATAACAACTGTTTATTTATACAGCCATTATTATGTAATCACTTTTAATTAGCAAGTATCTGCGCAATGAACTAATTATTTAATCACTTGTGTTTTATTAGAACAGTGCATCCAAAAGGCAAACTCTGTTAAAAAACCTATCACAAGTAACGTAACTGCGCCCGGTGCATTACCCATCGCAAAGCAGGTAAAAGACGCAATAAAAATCAAAGAAGCCAAAGCCCAACTAATTATATTTTGCAATGTGTGTGTCCTATTGTGTACTACAGTGTGTAATTTAACTCTAGTCTCAAAATTAATTTCATTCAACTAAAATTATTAAAACGACGATTGATATCTTGAGGTAGTTACTTCATATTGATAATCTAAGTACTTTAAAACTAAGAGCTATAAGTGCATGCAAGCGTTTAAAGAACAGCACCCTATTCATACCGATATAACCGTAGCTTGGGCAGATATGGATGCCCTTCAACACGTAAATAATGTCGTTTATTTACGTTATTTTGAAATAGCCCGAATCGACTTTTTAAATAAAATAAACTTATTTGATACCATTAGCCCAAATAGTACTGGTCCTGTTATAAGCGAAAATAACATTCGTTATAAGCGCCCAGTTACTTTTCCAGATACGCTTACTGTAGGCGTTACAATTACAGATATTAAAACCGATCGCTTTGTGATGAATTACACCGTATTTAGTCACGCACAAAATGCCGTAACTACAACCGGCAACTCAAAAGTGGTTATGTTTGATTTTACAACAGGGAAAAAAGCCCCTATTTCAGAACCTCTTTTATCAGCTTTAATTAGCTATGCTCAAGACGACTAATAAGGAACTTTCATGCAATACAGTCCACTAGGTAGCAGTGGTATTAATGTTTCTCGAGTATGTTTAGGCAGCATGACATGGGGTAAGCAAAATACACAAAGCGATGCTGATGAACAAATAACTTATGCTCTTGCCCAAGGCGTAAATTTTATTGATACAGCCGAAATGTACGCTGTGCCACCGTCTCCTGAAACTTATGGTAAAACAGAGCTAATTATTGGCGATTGGTTATCACGAAATAAGCAAAAACGTAGTGAGATCGTACTCGCGACTAAAATTGCTGGTAACGGTTTATCGTGGGTTCGTGATGGCGGCAATATTACTCGCCAAACAGTTATCGAAGCAGTCGATAGTTCTCTAAAGCGTCTACAAACTGATTATATTGATTTATACCAATTACATTGGCCAAACCGCTCTACTCCACACTTTGGTAGGCAATGGCCCGGTACGCTCAAATTTACTGATGTAAATACACAAGAGCAACAAGCCAGCATGCTTGATACTTTAGAAGGTTTAAATGACTGCGTAAAAGCAGGAAAAATTAAGCATTGTGGTTTGTCTGACGATACACCATGGGGTATAAGCCAGTTTTTAAGCTTAGCCAAAGAGCACGATTTGCCGCGCATGGTGTCTATTCAAAACGAATTTAGCTTAGCCCACGCTAAAGATTGGCCATATTTAATTGAGCAATGTGTTCATGAGGATATAGCTTATTTACCGTGGTCACCTTTAGCTGCTGGTTTATTGACGGGTAAATATTTAAACGGTGCCCGACCAGAAGGCTCTCGCTGGACCTTTATGCAGCGTAACGGTATTTTTAGAGATACACCAAACGCAGAGCAAGCAACAAAGCAATATGTAGAGCTTGCTCGTGAAAATAATATTACCCCAGCACAGCTTGCGCTAGCGTGGTGTAATCAGGTTGATGGGGTTACTTCTTCAATTATTGGGGCAACATCTATAGCTCAATTAAAGGAAGACATAGACGCATTTAGCATAACGTTGAGCGACAAAATTTTAGCCGATATAAATGCTATTTTTAGAAACTTTCCGATGCCATATTAAATTCGTACTTCGTTAATAGGTAGTGCTATTATGGCTACTTATTAACAATAAACTTTTTGTAAAAATTTATTCGCTAAACGACTAACGCTATACTTTAATTAACTTTTGTTATGTTAAGAGTCATTGACTATGCCAAAAAACGGATACTTTGTACTTTCATTATTTATAACATATAACGTATGCGCTTCTGAGCAAGAAAAACAGCCTTTACAAGAAATCATTTGGCTACAAAGCCATACTGCCCCATTTCATATTGCTAAAAGTGAGCGCTCACCACAAGGTGGCTTATGCGACAACTTAACAGAGCAACTTATAAATAATATCCCTGGGGTAAAACATACTCGTTTAGCAGTTCCGCAAGCGCGAATTCATAAATATTTAGCTGAAGGTAAAAATATCTGCTTGCCGTGTACTCTTTATAAAAACCACTCTAATCAGATGTTTAAATACTCAAACCCAACAGCTGTGTACCCGCCGTTTTCTGTTATTACAACAAAAGCACTTAAGCCTATACTTACTAAAAAGTACGGTAACCCTATTCATTTAATTAGTTTATTAACTGATCAGAACTATATTTATGGTCAAGCTGCAACTAGAAGGTTTTCACCAAACATAAATACAATTATTAATAATAGAGTTCTGCATATTAACGCACCTTTAAATTTGAGTAACGAAAACCAAACAATGACTACGCAGCTAAATTACGGTTTTTTAGATTATGTAATTGATTACCCATTTATGATTAACTATTTTAAACAACAAAATAAGTTTAATAACCTTGTAAGCATACCAATCGAAGAAAATTACAATACAGTTATTCAAGGTGCTGTGGGTTGCGCAGTTAATGCACCTAATAACTTTGCCGAACAAGCTATAAATAAAATTAACTTCGCATTAAAAAATAAAATATTACAATCTTATGAATATCAACATACTCAATATGACTGGCTAAACAACGGTACTAATAACTTTAGACAGCACTATAGTGACTATGTATTAAATTTTAATTCGCACACCACTGCTGCTCAAGCAAGCATTGTTCGTTAGTGTAAAGTGCTACTTTAAAAATACAATCAGCAGTCACCTCACCTACTCCAGCAGGCGTACCTGTCATAATAATATCGCCATCTTCTAAGCTCATAAATTCACTAATTTCTTGCAAAATTGATTCAGGCTTATAAAGCATAAAATGAGAATCGCCTTGCTGAATGACTTCATTATTAATTTTAAGTTCGAACTTAAAGTGCTGCATTTCATCAGTTAATTCTACAAAGTCACTTAAAATAACAGAGCCGTCAAACGCTTTAGCTCGCTCCCATGGCAGCCCTTTATTTTTTAATTTACTTTGTACGGTACGTTTAGTTAAATCTAAACCTAGCCCAACCCCAACAAATTTTTTATTTTTAACGACAAAACATAACTCAGTTTCATAATGCAGCGTATCGCCGTTATGAGCTGCAAATAACGTATCCGTAATCGCGCTGTTTGGTTTGTTAAATAACACCATTTGGTCTGGCGTTTCGTTGTTTAGCTCTGCAATGTGTGCGGTATAGTTACGACCAACACACACTACTTTTGATGGTGTTAATTTTTCAGATACTAACTTTATTGAATGCATATAAATAACGTCTCAGTTAATAGGACCTGTTGACCTTTCAGGATTAAAATTTGTTCAATCTAGGGCCTATTTAATCGCGGCGCGATGTTTGTAACCTAGTGGGCTCGATAACTGCTCCTGCGTTATTCTACTGACTTACATCCATGTAAGAATAAGTAAAAACCGAGCAAAGCTTCCGCGTCCTGCTCACGCCCCTTACCGACATCAATGTAGGCAACAAAGAGTAAATAGTCCCTGGGCAGAACCCTTCGGGCAGCGCATGTCTTGCCTTTATGCTACGTTATTGCCTATTTATGGGGAATAACCACACTACACAGGCTCTGCCTTAACCTAAATACCAAACATACTGCTGCAAATTTAACCTCGAAAGATAAACAGGTCCTAGCTAATAAGCGTTTCAAGTAAGCTCAAATTAATAGGTTTAAGTAAAACTCGGTCAATATTTAAATCTTTTATTTGCCTAGGATCGGGTTCGGCACCACTTACGATCACCAAACGTAGATCTGGATAACGCTCATTGACTTTTTGCCCTAAGTCAATGCCGCTCCCATCGGGTAAATGCATATCTAGTAATACTTTATTAAATTGTTGGTCGTGATTGAGTATTTGCAAACACTGCGCGCAACTCGATGCTATCACCGTTTCAACACCTAAACTCTCTAAAAGTAACTGTGTAATTTGCGCTGCATCGTGATCGTCTTCTACGAGTAAAAAGCGCTGTTTTTTCTCAGTTAAACCCTTAGTACTGTTTATATCTTTGGCCTGTGGTGCATACTCTGGTGCGACTAAGTAATCTTGTAAACACTGATATAAAGCAGCACTATCTACAGGCTTTGGAATAACATCGTTAAAACCAAGTGCAGCTAGTTCCTCATGTATGCCTTTCATAGTAGCGGCAGTAAGCGCGATTATTGGACCTTTATAACCCATTTTCCTGAGCTCTATAGTCGCTTCTTTACCACCCATTACAGGCATATGAATATCGATAAAAATAATATCGTAAGGCGCTTTATATGCATCTGCAATTCGTACTTTTTCAAGTGCTTGTTGACCGTGCTCAGCGTAATCTACTCGCGCGCCACAGGTACTGATCATATGACCAACTAGCATGCGTAAATCACGTAAATCATCAACAACCAATACTCGCCCGTGTACTTTGCAAGGAGCCAATTTATTTTGTAACTGCGGAGCACTACTAAAATTAAGTACTTGTCGCTCTACTTCGCTAATATCACCCGGGTAAACCGAAATAGTAAACGTAGAGCCTTTACCAACTTCAGAGTGCAAACTAATATCACCGCGCATACGCGCTAAAAGCTCAGCACATATTGCTAAACCAAGACCAGCTCCACCTACAGAGCGTGATTCTACATCAGCTATTTGCTCAAACGGTTTAAATATCAGTTCTTGTTTTTCAGGGGCTATACCCATTCCTGAATCTTTAATACTAAAAAACAGCATTTCGGTGTCATCAACCCACTGCGTCCACGCATTAACAACAATTTCGCCTTTATCGGTAAACTTAACCGCATTATTTATTAAATTTATTAAAATTTGGCGAACTCTTGTTGCATCAAGTCGTGCAACTAAAGGCAATGGCTGATGTGATTCAAATCGCAACGTAAGCCCCTTATCAAGCACCGATACGCGCATTAACGTGTATACATCGGCAAGCATGCTATCAAGGTTAACTTCGCTTAGAGTCAGCTCTAGTTTATCGGCTGCTATTTTAGATAAATCGAGCACATCGTTTAATAGGCTCAATAAGTGTTTACCGTTTCGATAAATAACACCCAATTCATTTTCTGCTTGCTGACTAAAGTCGCTCTGCATCAATAGTTCGGTGTAACCTAAAATAGACGATAGAGGGGTTCTTAATTCATGGCTCAAATGGGCTAAAAAGCGGTCTTTTGAACGGTTTTCTGCTTCGGCTTTTAAACGCTCTACTCGCTCACCTTCAACATCTTTACGCGCCAAAGCATAGCGAATAGCACGCGCAAAGCGGCTAGAGCTCATTTCTGTTTTTATTAAGTAATCTACTGCACCGGCATCAAGCGCTGCCGAGTCTAACTCGTCGTTTGACTGCCCGGTAAGCATAATAATTGGGCCGCTAAAGCCATTAGCAATGGCTTCTTTTAATACATCTAAACCATTAGATGCACCCAAGCGGTAATCGAGCAGGCAAATGTCATGCTCATTTTTACTAAGCGTTGCAATTGCCTGCTCTGGAGAGCTTATCCATTGAATGTTAAACGTGTGTGAATCCAATTGGTCCAAATAGTCGCAGGTGAGTATGTAATCATCTTCATCATCTTCTACAAGCAGCAACTGAGTCACTTTATCTAACATAAAATCTCCATTAATCGTTAAATGTTGTCGGTAGCTCTACAAACTCTACCCAATATTTTCCTAGGGTTTTCATCAAATCAACCAAACCGTCAAATGTTACTGGTTTGGTTATGTAAGATGCTGCACCTAAGTTATACCCTTTAACCATGTCTTCTTCTTGCTTAGACGTAGTTAAAATAACAACCGGAATACCCTTTAAGTTAGGGTTTGCTTTAATTGCTTCAAGCGCCTCTCGACCATCCATTCTTGGCATGTTTAAATCAAGCAATATCAAGCCTGGTCGTGGCGATACAGTTTTGTCTTCAAACTTACCTCTACGCTCTAAGTATTCAAGTAACTCGACGCCGTCTTCAACAAAATGAAGTTCGTTAAGTACACGGCTTTCGGCAAGGGCATCTTGTGTTAACAAACGATCATCTTCATCATCGTCTGCCATTAAAATAGTAATAGGTTTTACTTTTGAATAGGGCATTTAAGCCTCTCCTTGCAATGTGAAAAGCGCAGCTTCCACAGGTAGTTTTATAATGAAGGTTGCACCTTCACCGTCTGTACTTTTTGCTGTAATTGTTCCGCCATGACGCTCCACTATACGCCTACAAACAGAAAGACCAATACCAGTGCCTTTATATTGTGAACGACCGTGCAAACGTTGAAACGGTACAAATATTTTATCGGCGTAGTCTTGTGAAAAGCCAATGCCGTTATCTGTTATCGTAATAACTTGAAAACTTAAATGTGCATTATGATCAGCACTAAAAATATCTTCATCCTGATAACTAATTTTTATATGTGGGCTTATATCTGGGCGTCTAAATTTAACCGCATTAGACAACAAATTTAAAAACAGTTGCTGCATTTGGCTTTTATCAGCCTGAATAACCGGTAGGTCTTCTACGTCAATTTGTGCATCAGACTCTTTTATCGCTATTTCTAAATCACTTAATATATCGGCTACCACTTCGTTTAAATTTGTGTCATCAAAGTCTTTGCCGCGTGTTGTAATACGCGAAAACTCTAATAAATCATTTATTAAATTAGACATACGTTGCGCTGCATTTTTCATGCGCCCAATGTAATCAATCCCCTTTTCACCTAGCTCATCTTTAAACATGGTTTCGAGGCGATCACTAAATGCCTGAATTTTTCTAAGGGGTTCTTGTAAATCATGGCTCGCCACAAAAGCAAATTCTTCTAGCTCTCGGTTACTTCGGCTCAGCTCATCAGAGTACAACGTTAGCTCTTGCGTACGTTCAGACACTTTAATTGCTAACGTCTCGTTTTGTTTTTCAAGCTCAAAACGATACTGTGCAGCGTTTCTTAAATTAAGGCGCGTCATCACAAACATGCCAATAATAAGCAAAGCGCTTGTGATTGCAGTGATAGCAAACGTAATTTTAGCTTCGTTTTTTATATTAGCTAATTTAGAAAAATGACTTACTTTAAAGAGTAACTCACGGTCTTGAACTTCATTAACATGCTCAAGAATTTGCTTATAAAGCTCTCGTCCCTTGTGCGTATTGAGTACATAAAGTGCTCGTCGCTCTTTATCATCTAAAGCAAGATTAACCGTTTGTTTTAGCTCTTTAATTTTACTCTCTACAAGCACTAACAGCTCGGCAATACGCTCTGCTTGACCGTCGATTTCAGAATGAAGCGACTTAACATGATTTGTTTGAGCCTCAATTTGCCCAATAGCATCATAATAAGGCGTTAAATAATCAGTCTCTTCTGTTAATAAGTAACCGCGCTGACCCGACTCAGCCTGCACTATTGATAAATGCAGTTGCTCAATTGCTGTAGTCAGCATATTAGTGTTGTCTAAACTCTTTTGGGTTTGCGTTAAACCTTGAATGGTGTTCAATGCTAAAAATGCGTTCCCCACAATAATACTCAACACAACAACTATAAAAGCTGCCCAAGTAATATTCGCTTTACTTTGCTGTTTTTGCTTGCTCATTTAGCTTCCCGAATTAAAGTTTATACAACACTTACTATTTATTGAGAGTCTGATATTTTTTGTAAACTTGCACTGCACTGCTGGCAGTTATTAATTATTTTATTGAGCGCATCTAACGCTTTTTCTTTTGGCATATCATTTTCAAGTACCAACTTAATAAGCTCTGCATTCATCGATATACGATTAAGCGGCGCTCTTGCATCGTGTACTAATTTATTTAGTTGCTCTGTTTGGTTTTCAGATGTCATACCCTTCCTTAGATCTATTTATATTCGCCAATACCGCCGTATGCATTAAGGCGGTTATAAAGTGTTTTAGTACTAATACCCAACATTTGCGCAGCGAGTGTTTTATTACCTTGCACTTTATCAAGCGTTGCATGAATAAGTTCTTTTTCAACTTCTTCAATGGTTTGCCCTGCCGACACAGGCTTATCTGCGGTTTGATTATTAACACGCGAAAAAGGCGACTCTAAATTATCAGGTAAAATAATGTCGCTGGTTTGCGGGTCACTCATAATAAATGCTCGGTGTATTGCGTGGCGAATTTCGCGCACATTGCCCGGCCACTCATAGCCTTGAAGCTCTTTAAGTTGCGCTGGTGTCCAACTAAATGCAGTGCCATTTTCGTCATTAAGCTGATCTAAAAACGCTTTAGCTAGTAAAGGAATATCTTCTTTCCTGTCGCGAAGTGGCGGTATATCAATAGGAAAAACAGCCAGCCTAAAGTAAATATCTTCACGAATAATATTATTTTGCGCTAAATCGATAAGTGAGCGGTTAGTTGCTGAAATAACGCGGCAGTTAGTGGCTATTTCTCTGTTACCACCTACGCGTGTTACTTTTTTAGTTTCAAGCACTCGCAGTAAATTTGGCTGCATATCAATTGGCATTTCGGTTACTTCATCTAAAAATAAAGTGCCGTTATTTGATTGCTCAAATACACCTTCTTTGCGTGCAATAGCGCCCGTAAAGGCACCTTTTTCATGACCAAATAATTCACTACCAATTAGCTCTTTTGAAAGCGCACCACAGTTACTTGCAACTAGTGGTCCTTCGCATTGGCTTGCATTATGAATAGCCTGAGCCACCACTTCTTTACCCGCACCACTTTCACCCATAAGCATTACGTTAGCATTTGTTTTAGCTACGCGTTCAATCATGTTGTAAAGCTTATGCATTACTTCTGATTCACCAATTAAGCCACCAAAGTGGCGCGTAATTCCGCTCGACTTGGCTTTTTTAACTGCTTTTTTAGGACCGTTTAAAACTAGCTCTAAGTCTTCGCGTTGTAACGGTTTTAATAAATGCCCTACATTTGGCTCACACATTTCAGCTAAAATACCTTTAACTGAAGGATGACCCGATATAAGTGTAATTTTTGGAGATTGCCCAATCGTTTTTAAATGATCGAGTAAATGTAAACCACTACCATCCGGTAACATAAAATCAAGCAACACATGGTCAAAGGTATTATTCTCAAACCATTGGTGTGCTTCTTTTAAACTGGTAGCGGTGTTTATATTGTGGCCGAGGAATTCGACTATGTGGCAAACAACGTCACTAAACTCAACGTCATCGTCTACTAAAAGTATATTTAACATGATAAATCCCTATGCTTTTTTGTTATTCTACGCATCATAAATACTAATTTAAAGGCACACTCAGAATCTAATTATTTAAATTAACTGAAGTGGTTAAATACTTCTGATATTACCAACCTAATATTTACGTATGCTTAAAAAAATCGATCATAAAATATAAAAAATAATTGAAATCGTTTTTATTTATAGAACGGTAGCTACTGCTATTATTAAAAACTCAATAAAGGAGACTAAATGAAGCAATTAAAAACCTTAGTTCATTCAGGTATTAATATTGATCAAGGTAGTCAATTTACACGCTTAACAGCTCGCGCCATTGTAATTAAAAATAACAAAATATTATTAATGTACACAAACCGTTATGAAGACTACAGCTTGCCTGGTGGTGGAGTAGATGAAGGTGAAAGCATTGAACAAGGTTTAATACGTGAACTCAATGAGGAAACCGGCGCACAACAAATAAATGTAATTAAAGCCTTTGGGCTCTATGAAGAGTATCGTCCTTGGTATAAAGATGACTTTGACATTATTCACATTAAATCGTATTGCTATATATGCAATATTGCTGACGAGTTTGGCAAAGCACAATTAGAGCATTACGAGCAACAAAATGGCATGACCGCTAAATGGGTTAATATTAACGATGCAATTGCACATAACGAACGCACGCTGGCAAACAGCGAAAAACAAGGGCTCTCTATTTTACGAGAAACCTACTTACTAAAGCGCATTGCCGACGAGCTAATATAAAACTAACTATTGCTGTACCTTGCGGGTGTTGTAAATTTTGCAACACTCAGAAAATTTTACTGCATTAAACACTTCATGCCTTATATTAAAAAGTAACCCACCAGCAAAAAATATAAAATTAACCAACAAAATCAATATAATAAAAACAAAAAGCAGTAATTTAAAAAACTGGCTTTAGCCTTGCACCCTTTCAAACCACTAAATTTGTAAGGAGATAGAAATGAGTAACACAGTTAAAACGATTAATCCAACAACTGAGAAAACCATTGAAACCTATACACTACTTTCTCAAAAAGAAGCTGAGCAGGTAATTGAAAAATCTCACGAAACATATTTAAAATGGCGCTTAACGTCATTTACCGAACGTGCAAAATATCTTAATAAATTAGCTTCACTTTTTGAAGAACAAAAAGAAGCTATCGCAAAACTCATGACCGAAGAAATGGGTAAAGTGTACAAACAAGGTTTTCAAGAAGTTGAGTTGTGCGCTAACATTTGTCGTTACACTGCTGAAAACGGTCCACAAGTACTTGCTGACGAAGAACGCGATATGGATGGTGGGCGAGCAATCATTAGCTACCAACCAACAGGCGTACTATTAGGCATTCAGCCGTGGAACTTCCCGCTTTATCAAGTGATTCGCTACAGTGCAGCCAACATCATGGCTGGTAACACTACCGTATTAAAGCATGCTGGTAACGTATTTGGCATGGCTGAAAAAATTGAAGCGCTATTTAAACAAGCCGGTTTCCCAGAGTACTGTTTCAGCAACTTACTCATCGACGGTAAAACCGCCAGCTCACTCATTGCGCACAAAGCAATTAGCGGCGTAACCTTTACGGGTAGTGATGCCACAGGTAAAAAAGTAGCTGCAGAAGCGGGTAAACACGCTAAAAAAACAGTGTTAGAACTGGGTAGCAACGATGCATACTTAGTACTTGATGACGCAGACTTAGAGCTTGCAGTTAAAACCTGTGTAACAGGTCGTATGATCAATAACGGCGAAACGTGTGTTTCAGCTAAACGTTACGTAGTGGTTGAGTCACTTTATGATGAGTTCAAAGCGCAAATAAAAGAGCAATTTGAAGCCATGAAAATGGGCGACCCAATGGCAGACGAGACTGACTTAGGTCCGATGGCACGTAAAGATTTACGCGACGGCATTCACGACCAAGTTATGGAATCGGTTAAAGCAGGTGCAAACATAGTAACGGGTGGCGAAATACCACAGCAAACAGGTTACTACTACCCACCAACGCTACTCGATAACTTATCACCGGGTATGCCAGCCTACGACGACGAATTATTTGGTCCAGTTGCTTCACTTATTAAAGCGAAAGACAACGATGATGCAATGCGTATCGCCAACGACTCTCGCTACGGTTTGGGCGGTGGTATTTTCTCAAAAGATGAGAAAAAAGCCATTGAGCTTGCTAAAAAGTATTTCGACACCGGCATGATCAACATTAACGGCTACGGTTTAGCACAACCTAACTTACCGTTTGGTGGCGTTAAAGGCAGTGGCTACGGACGAGAACACGGCGGCTTTGGTATGCGCGAATTTGTTAATGTTAAAAGCATTATGATCGCCAGCTAATTTAGCTGCATAAATGAAATAAGTGTTTTAAATAGATGTTTTTAATACGTGTTTAAAATACAAAATTACTAAGCCTAAAAGTGGGTAACCGCTTTTAGGCTTTTTTATTACTTTTAAAAAGTAATTTTCAGGAGGCAGTACTTAGTTTTTAGTAAGAGATAGTACCGAGTTTTGGATATATTCGTAGGTGCGATTTTACATCGCGCTTTTAAAAATTAAATATCCTTCAAAATAAAAAGTTACAAACTAACCATTACTACTTCATTAAATTTTAATAATTTAAAACTCAATTCACAATTTAGCTTATTTAATAAAAATGTAAGCACGCTACTTTTATCGCTATTTTAAATTGCGCTTACAAACCTGTTAAGCCGTGTATTTAAAGACATAAATAGAGTGAGCACTATTACAGAAAACATCACAAATATAATGCTTAAACAGAGCGAGACCAAGTACGATTAAACCCAGAGCTAACTATGAATATGTAGAAGCTAATACCTGAAACCTGACAGACAAAAATGAGCGATAAGCAGACGGTCGGGTAAACTCGTTTTTGGACAGAAATGCGTTTCGAAAAACCTACTATTAGTAATTGATGAATTAACTTAAGTATGGAAAAGTCAAATCACTCTTCATGCATACCATTCTTAGCTTGGAGTTAGCAGGTTGTGTGGGCGAGCTTAGATTATTGTGGTTCCTACCACATTACGATCAGATATACTTACCCTGTAGTGGTAGAGTAATTTTGGTCACCCATTAAGAAAGAAATGTTATGCTATTTGCATACAAATTTGGGTGAAAAAAATGACAAAATTAAACCGTGCAACGTACTCCGCTGCAATCAAATTAGAAACGGCTCAACTTGTAGTTGACCAAGGTTATACACAAGAAGAAGCAGCCAAAGCGATGGGTGTTGGTAAATCAACCGTAAATAAATGGGTTGCTCAATTAAAGCAAGAACGTAATGGCCAGTCACCATTGGCTTCACCAATGGCACCCGAACAAATTGAAATCCGTGAACTTAAAAAGCAAATCCAACGCATTGAATTAGAAAAGGATATATTAAAAAAGGCTACGGTGAATTCAATAGGTCAATGCAACACCTTATAATTGAGAAATTAAATCAACGAGAGCGTTACCCAATTAGTGTGCTATGTAGTGTATTTAATGTGCATCGTAGCAGCTATAAATACTGGGCTATACGCGATAAAACGCCAACGCCAGAGCAAGTAAGGTTAGAGGCTGAAGTTAAAGCAATACATACAATGAGTGGGGGCTCAGCAGGTGCGAGGACAATCGCGGCAATCGCAACGAATAACGATTTTGAATTAAGCCGTTATCGTGCTGCTAAGCTAATGATTAAATTAAAGCAAGAAAGCTGCCAAGTACCTCAACATTCATATAAACGCGGCGGTAATGAACATCTTGAAATCCCAAACCTGCTTGATAGGCAGTTCGATGTTGTTTAACCGAATACCGTGTGGTGCGGTGATGTGACGTATATTTGGACAGGCAATCGCTGGGCTTATTTAGCGGTCGTTATTGATTTATTTGCCCGCAAAGTGGTTGGTTGGGCAATGTCATTGTCGCCGGATTCTAACTTAACGCTAAAAGCGCTTGAATTAGCTTACGAAAGCAGAGGCAGACCAAGTGGATTGATGTTTCACTCAGACCAAGGAAGCCATTATACGAGCTTAAAGTATCGCCAACGTTTATGGCGTTATAAAATTACGCAAAGTATGAGCAGGCGTGGAAACTGTTGGGATAATGCGCCAATGGAGCGATTTTTTAGAAGCTTTAAAACAGAATGGATGCCAAAGGTTGGGTACGAAAATTTTATAGACGCTAAATATAGCGTTAGTGATTATATCAACGGATATTACAACAATGTTAGACCGCATCATTATAATGCTGGTTTAGCGCCAAATGAATCTGAGATTAGATACAAAGACTCTAAAACTGTGGCCAAATTTTATTGACCACTACAATCTAAGTTTATTCCAGTGTAACAACAACTCATATTTTAGTCGATATTAGTCAATAGGTTAGTGAATGGTGGCTAGAAACACTATCTAACAATTCATGGAGGACTGAGGGCTAAGCTCACGTCGATATTCTTGTAAACTCTCACATCACAAGACACCACAACGATTAGAAAAAGCATTCGTAAAGTGCAAAGAAAAAGTGTACTAGCACACAATGGGGCAAAGGTGAGCCAGCTAGGAAGCAGCTGACTCTAAACTGGACTAATTAAGTTAGTTAGCATTTAGCTATAGTTGTCATGATAACCATCAATTGCTGGGCAATACTGTATATCATCTCCGAGGTCTAACGCTAAATTTCTTTCATCATCGATGTGGTTATTTACATATTTTCCATCGATGAAAAAGAATTCACGGTAGCAAGAGCCAAATTTAGATCCTATGCGTTCTTTTGCAATTTTATTAGCGTCTTCAATAGTCCAAGGGTTGTTTTTGTTTCGCAAGAACTCAACACAGATGTATCCCCACTCGTGTAATCTTGAACCGTAACCTATATCCAAGTTACGGTGCTTAACTTCAGCGAAACTTAGTATCCTTGCACCTATATCAGTTGCAAAACCTTTATCGAGATACTCGGTCTTAAAGTTACGTCTAATAAGTTTGGGAGTCGTGCCTTCATACTCTAACTCATTGACCATTAGATCATCATCAAATGTCACCAATAGAGAGCTGTACTGATTCGGATTAAGCTGCGTACCTCTATTGCCTTGAGCCATCGCGAATTCTTTATTAACACCATCCATACCTTTATTTGCATTAACTATGTTAGCTTTGTGGTTGTTAGCTTTTTTAGAATGCTGTAATAGTGCATAGTAATTTGGAAAACCAGCTTCTTTTGCAGCTAATTCAAGTGCTTGGGTATGCTTAATATCTGAATCAACTTGAATTTTTTTAGCTCGTTTTTTGATATTTGAAATGAAAGATTTAGTAATATTCATGTTCTTAGATCCCTAGACGAAAAGCTAAGTAAATCCACTCCTAATTTTCTTCTTCCCGCCGAAACAAATAAGAACAAAATATACAATTTAGGATTATGGTTCTCGAAAGAGTTTGCCTTATTGGAGTGAGCAGGCTTCCATCTAGCCTCAAGTCAATAACTTATCTCATGCTAACTCATTAGTCAACCTGACAAAGCCTATACCTTTGAGGCACCGCATGGATGATAAAATCTATGTCAAACTTTCATAACGAGACTGAGCGAATCGTCGTTGCTAACAAATTTTGGGGCAGAAGCGAGTTACGCCTCAAGGTCCGCTTATGGCACTTATGAGACTGTCAGGTTTGATTAAATATTATTAGTCAAACACCTGACAGTTAAGGTCTGAGCTAGTGCAAGTTAAGACTTATTGGCGAATAGTTAGAACTAGCAGCTATCACTTCTTCTCAAACCTCGGTACTTTTTGCTTATCTGCTTTACTCATTGCAAGCTCTTGGATTTCTTCTTGCTTATGCTCTGCCGATTTAGTTTCTAATGACTGCTGATTGGCATTCTCAAAAGAAAGCTCAGTAAGGAGTGCAAAGTGATCAGACCCATATTTAGCTAGGCGCTTAATACGCTTTACTTTAAAGCCTTCGCTGTGAAATAAGTGATCGAGCGGCCAGCGCATAAAAAAGTAACTTGCATGAAATGTATTGTAAAAACCGCGACCTTTTCGTGGGTCTAATAAGCCGCTAATTTGCATAAATAAACGCGTGCTACGCGACCATGCTACGTCGTTTAAGTCACCGGCAACTATGGTAGGACGAGTTGGATTTTTAAGTGCTTTAGCCACCATAATTAGCTCAGAGTCGCGCGGACGCGACGAGTCTTCTTCCGTTGGGCTTGGCGGTGCAGGATGAATAAAGTGCCCTTGCATTTGCAGACCGTCGTCGTTTTCGAACAAAATATGAATTGAGGGAATATCTTCCTCTATTAGCTCACATATTTGTGCATCAAGTATTTTAAACTTACTGTATAAATGCATGCCGTAGCGATTATCTTTAGGGCATTCTATGTAATACGGGTAATTTTTTTTAATGACTGATAATTTATTTTCCCACCAGCTATCGCTCTCAAGCGTAATAAGTAGGTCGGGTTGGTGCTCGTTAACCAAGCTAATTAACTGCTCACTTTTGTGGTTCGACATGAGTACATTTGCCGACATAATTCTTACGCTATGATCTATGTGCTTTGGTGCGCTTTGCACTTCTTTTTTAGCAAGCCACGTATACGGGTAAATCCATTTACCTTGTAAAACCATTATAAGCAATGAGGTTAAGGCTATAAAGACATAACCTATTGCGCTACTTTTCCATAATAAAAACAACGAAGTAACGGCTACAAAGCTGGCAATGTAAAATACTTGTAAGCGCACAAAGTCGCAGCTACGCACTAAGTAGTGTTGGCTGTACGACATTGGTAACAAGGTAACCAGTAAAAAAAAGCCAATAATTATAGCCAGCGCAATGAGCATTTTAATATCCTTATAAAGTTAATTTAGCGACTTAAAATTGAAAGTATTTGTCGGGTATCGTGCACCATGTGGATTATTGTACGGTCTATTTCAATACTTACTGTACCATTCGCTTTAGAGCGTTCAATCACTCTACCTCGTTTGTATATGTCGCGTTCTAAAAAGTCGCCCTTGTGGTAACTTTTACTCAGCCCTGGTGGCGTCCAGCCTGCGCGAATTAACTGCTTTGCTTCTTTTTTAGAAAGGTAGTCATTATCGTTGTGCTTATTACTGTGCTTATTACTATGTTTATTGCTGTGCTTATTACTATGCTTATCTTTATGTGGATTTGCATCTGCGCTTATTGAAAATAAAGCCAATGCTACCAATGCTGTATATATAGGTATTCTCATAAATAATCTCTAATATAGTTAATAGCTAAAGATTAACAAACATGGCTGAACATCGTATGAAACAACCAATACCTACTTAACGTTGTTTATATTGTGTTTTGCAGTGGCTTCGCATAATTGCGGGGTCTCGCAGTTTTAAATGTTTTGTTTTTCGACCTGCGTGTCGCTTGCGCCAAACTTTAAAACTGCCTTTAGAAACGTTGTCTCGCATAAAAACCACCAGCTGCGGATACTTTAATCCGTATAACTGCTCTATTGCCTCGTAAGGGGTTCTATCTTCCCACGCCATTTCAATAATGCGGGACTGCTGCTCTGGGTTAAACATGGTGTATCTCACAAAATTTAACTTATACGCTAGGTAAAAATACTTAGATCAATACAATTAAGCCCAGTAGCTGTATAATTAGCATTCAGGTTACAAACTCAAAGGGAATTAGATTTATAATTATGCGTATAATATTACTTTTTTTAGCTTTAAATTTTTCCTCGTTATTACTTGCTGCTCCAAGCAAAACTCTGCGCTGCGTAACAACTCACTACCCGCCTTTTACTATATATGATGAAAAAACAGATACATTTACGGGTTTAGATATTGAATACTTAACGTTTATTGAGCGTAATTTAAACTTAAAAATTGACGTTGTTCACTTACCTTGGGCACGTGTAAAAAAAGAAATGACGCTAGACTATTACGATTGCTATTTCTCCTTGGCTAATAATCAAGAACGTGCAAAATATTTAGATTTTACCAGTGAACCTTTGCATACCACTAAGTATGGTTTATTTACTTTAAACAACGATAAACTACACACTGACGATTTATCACACGCTACAATAGCTATGCTACGCGGTGTTGATGTTCCTGAGGTTATTGCTACAAAATATAATCTTAATGATAATAATTTTATTCACTCGCTCTCAACAAAAGATACCTTTGGTCTACTAGAAAAAAACCGTGTTGAATACGCGATAACTAACTATCAAGCAGGTTTATGGTACTCAAAAGAATATAAGAATATTTATTCTCGGCAATTAAATGAGTTTACATTTCCTACTTACATTGCTTTTAAGCATGGTTTAATTGATACAAAATTAGTTGATGAACAAATAAAGCGCTTTAAAGCTCAACAGCATAAAAATAACTAAATTTATAAGCTATTAATACTTACGGAATAACGCATGTTTAAAAAACTACCAAAATGGGTTGAGTACGGCGCTTTCACACTCGCATTTATAGCGGGCATCGTTAACGCGGTAGGCTTATTAGGATTTGAACATCAGGCTATTTCGCATGTATCGGGCTCCGTTACTTTACTTGGTATTAAAGCAATAACAAACACCAGCACAGCCTTGTTGCTACTCTCAATAATTATTAGCTTTATGTTGGGTTCTGCGCTGTCGGGCTTATTGCTCTCTGGTGGCTCATTAAAACTTGGTCGTCATTACGACACCTTACTGTTTATTGAAGGACTGCTGCTACTGACGAGTGCTTATTTGCTTAAAAACACATTCGTTTACGGTATTATTTTAACGTCTGCTGCGTGTGGACTACAAAATGCGCTAGCAACTAATTACAGTGGTGCAGTTATACGTACCACACATTTAACCGGTATTTTTACCGACCTTGGTTTAATGATTGGTAAAGCATTAAAAGGTGAGCAATTTGATACTCGTAAGTGCGTTATATTTTTACTCATTATTAGCGGTTTTTTATTAGGTGGAATTGTTGGTTATATTTTATTTGAGTACTTTTTAGTGCTCGCGTTATTATTTCCGGCGGCTGCGTGCTTTGTATTATCTTTTATATACAAAATATATAGGTTACGTACGCTTTAACGCAACGAGTTTAAAAGCACAGAAAAACCGCATATTATAGAGGCAATGCAATATAGATCACTTTCAAGGAATGTATGAAACCTTATTTTTTGCCGCTGATATTACCCTTTAGCCACGCTGCGTTTGCCAACAATCAAAATAATGATGCAATAGAAACCATAACAACCACGGCATCACGTATTGAAGCGTTGTCGACCCCACTGCCTTTATCAATAAGTACACTAACGCAAGCGCAGCTAAATAGCATTGCGCCTACACATATTGAAGAAGCCCTGCAACGTGTAGCAGGTGCTAATATTCAACGCGGAAATGGTCAAGAGTATTTACCCGCATTGCGCTCTCCGGTACTTTCGGGCGCAGGCGCATGTGGTGGCATATTAACCTTAGAAGATGGTATACCACTGAGAGCCGCTGGGTTTTGTAACATAAACGAGTTATTTGAAGCGCACAGCGAAATGGCGCAGCGTATTGAAGTGCTAAAAGGCCCTGGCTCTGCACTTTATGGTTCAAACGCTGTGCATGGTGTTATTAATGTAATAACACCCGACACTACTCAAGGCGGTGGTTTAGTTGGTTTAGACTATGGCTCGTACGGATATACTCGCTATAAATTACGCGCAGGGCAAGATTACGGCAACAGCGGCATAGGCATTAACGCAAGTGTTACCGACGATAGCGGTTACCGCGACGACGAAAGCGTAGAACAACAAAAAGTAAATATTCGCCATCGCTATTCAAATAATAATTTATTACTTACCTCTGGGCTTACTTACACAAACCTAGATCAGCAAACTGCGGGATTTATTACAGGCTTTGAAAGCTATAAAAACGAAGACCTAGCGCAAAAAAACTTTGACCCTGACGCATTTAGAAAAGCACGTGCATTTAGAGCATGGAGCAACGCAACATGGCAATTAAATAACGATGATGTGCTCTCCACAACGTTATATTTTCGTGACCAAAGCATGGACTTTTTTAAGCATTTTTTACCCGGCACACCGCTTGAAAAAAACAGTCAAACTGGCTTTGGTGTGCAATCGCTTTATCAACATAATTTACAAAGTAATGTAAAAGTAAACCTAGGGCTTGATGGCGAATACACGCAAGCCGACTTTACTCAAAGCCAAAATGAGCCAACTCAGGGCTCTGCATTTTTAGTTGCTACAGTGCCACAAGGTAAACATTACGATTACGATGTAAACGCGACGCTTTATGCGCCTTTTGCATCTATTGATTGGCAATTAAATAAATGGTTACTTACTGCAGGTGTACGCTACGAGCATATGCAGTACGACTACACCAATAATATGCTAGCTGGTAGAACAAAAGACGATGGCACAGAATGCGGCTTTGGTGGCTGCCGATACAGTCGCCCTGAAAGTGGGAAAAATAGCTTTAGTAATTTATCGCCAAAGCTTGGGTTGAGTTATCAGTACAATACAAATAACACGCTTTATGCGAACTTTTCTCGCGGTTACAGAGCGCCACAAGCCGCTGAGCTGTATCAATTAGAGCGCATGCAAACGACAGCTAATTTAAGCGCTGAAATAGCCAATAATGCAGAACTGGGAATTAAAGGAATTTACGAAAAGCTACGTTATGGCGTGTCGGTTTACACTATGAGTAAACACAACACAATTTACCGCGATAGTGACTTTTTTACGGTAAATAATGGCAGCTCTCGCCATCGTGGTATTGAACTTGAGCTTGACTACCAGCTAACGCAGTCGCTTGCACTTAACTTTGCTGGCACTCACGCAAAGCATACTTATACTAACAACCAAGTACTTAATGGTTTAAATATAAATGGCAACGACATAGATACCGCGCCGCGCAATATTGCTAATCTTGATTTAACATGGCAAGCACTCAGCAATACACAACTTGCTTTGCAATGGCATCGTGTTGGTAACTACTACACCGACCCAGAAAACTTAAATAAATACCAAGGGCATGATGTTTTAAGCTTGCGCGCACAGTGGCAAGTTACTAGTAATCTTGAAGTGCTTGCCCGCATTATTAATTTAACCAATGAGGCTTATGCAGAGCGCGCCGATTACACCAGTTTTACCGGCGACAGGTACTTTCCTGGCAAACCACGTAATGCCATGCTTTCGGCAACTTATACGTGGTAGTGCTTATTTAAAGACTAAGCTTATTTAACTGATTTAAGTCGCTCATGTATTTCATGGGCGACTTTTTCATCACTTTTTTAAACATAGTAATAAATGCACTCACCGACTCATACCCAAGTAACTCCGACACCTGCTGCACACTTTGCTTATCAGAAAGCGCCTTTAAGGCTGTAATTATATGTAATTGCGTACGCCATTTTCCAAATGTCATACCGGTTTCTTTTTTAATTAACCGCGCTAATGTGCGCTCAGTTAATGCAAACTGCTTAGCCCATTGTGGTAGTGTTTTTCGATTGTTTGGCATGTTTATAAGGTGATCGCTCATTATTTGAATTACCTCGTTTTTAGATAATACAAAATCAAGTGGCTGTACGGGCATATCGATAAGTTGATCAAACAACACCTGCGCTAAACGTGCTGTTTTACTATTTAAAGCATAGTGCTGATTATGCGCAGCCAACTCACACATTAGCTCTTTAACCAGTGGCGTAATAGCTAACGTACAGGTATTTAGTGGCATACCATTTTTGCTACTATCAATAAATAAATGACAGAGCTTTGCGTTATCAGATGCCCTATTACTGTGAATCTTTTTTGCAGGGATCCAAATTGCACTGTGCGTAGGCACCATCCACATTTTTGCCGACACTTCACATGTTACATAACCATGCAGCGCTAAAATTAACTGCCCTTTTGGATGAGTGTGCAGAGGGATTTCGTGACTTGCATGGGCGTGCTCTATTTTGGCTATTATGGACTGCGCCATAGTTTCAAAATTTTTAATGTCGTCCCAACCAATTGCATCAAACATAGTTTTGTCTGTTTTTAGTTATTTAATGTCATTATATCTAAATTATAGTTTTTGCTAAGCCTTTATACTAGCGCCCATTAAATATTAGCTTTAATGGCATCTTTTTTGTTAAATAACACACCCAAATCACGCTTTGCTGGCATATTACTTGTGCTTGGCATATTACTTATTGCTGCAAATTTACGTGCCACATTTACAGGTATTGCACCTGTGCTTGAACAAATTATTAATCACTTTGGGCTTAGCGCATCACAAGCTGGGTTTTTAACAACATTACCACTCATTGCCTTTGCGGTTGTATCGCCAATGGCTGCAACTCTTGCTAAAAAGCAAGGGCTAGAGCGCACCTTGTTTGTAGCTTTGTTATTTATACTTGCAGGGGTTGCGGCGCGGGTAATAAATACCTCAGCCATGCTTTTTGTAGGCACCGCTATTATTGGTGTAGGTATTGCTATAGCAAACGTATTATTACCAAGCCTAATTAAGCGCGACTTTCCTGCTAAGATTGCGTTAATGACCTCTGCCTACGTACTTACTATGGGCGTTGTATCGGGTGGATTTTCTACTTTAGTATTCCCCCTTAGCCAACTAAACGGGTTAGGATGGCAGCTTGCACTGGGTTCATCAGCCATTATTACCTTGGCGAGTATTATTGTATGGATGTCGCAATTAAGTAAGCATACAAAACCTGCGAATATTGCTCAGCACTCTGACACTTCTAAAAGTGTATGGCGTTATTTACTAGCATGGCAAATTACCTTGTTACTGGGTTTAAACTCTTTTTTAAATTATATAATTATTACGTGGTTACCAAGCATATTAACCGAAACCGGTCACTCAGCTACCCAAGCGGGTGCTTATCATGGTGCTTTTCAAATAGCGACTGCATTGCCTGGTTTAATATTAATTCCGCTACTTGCCAGATTAAAAGATCAAAGCGCGCTTAGCTTTATTTTAGCCATGCTGAGTGCACTTAGTGCATTGGGGCTACTTTACATGCCTAACTTTGCCTTTGTGTGGACCTTAATGCTGGGTTTTTGCTCTGGAGCGTGTTTTATATTGGGGCTGTCGTTTATTAGTTTACGAACCGATGATTCGCAACAAGCGGCTTCGCTTTCGGGCATGTCGCAAAGTGTAGGGTATTTACTTGCAGCAATTGGACCTATGCTGGCTGGTGCATTAAACACAACTACGGGAAGCTGGAGTGCGCCATTGTGGTTATGCGCTATTGCTGGAGTATTGTGTGCATTATGCGGTTTAGGCAGTGGTAAAAATACCACTTTGGCTAAATCAGCTAACGAGTTGTTGTAACCATGAAAATAAACCAGATGAAGGTTTACTACTCGCGTGCTTTTGCTCATAGCGTTTATTCGTCGCTTCGCGCTGCTCACGACGCTCTTGCGCTAAATTAGCTTTTGCAGCAAAACGTAAACGTTGCTCTTGCGTTAACTCGTCATTAAAATTTATTACTGTTTTATTTACTGCACGGCTGCTTTTTGGTGAACTACACATGATCTTTCCTCTGTTGTGTAACTATTCAAATAGACAGCCGTTTAACTAATAAAATTTCAGAAAAACTCACTTTTAAATTTAAAGTGCGCCTATACACTCAACTTCTACTAACGAATCAAGCGCTAACGCATTAACAGCAAAAGCACTACGAGCAGGATACGGCGCATTAAAATACTGGGTATAAATAGCATTAAACGCTTTAAAGTCGTTTATATCAGTAAGCATAACCGTACACTTAACTATATTACTCATACTGTAGTTATGCTGCTCTAAAGTACGTTTAATATTTTCAAGCGTTTGCTTAGTCTCACCTTCAAAACCGCCTGTAGCCAACTTACCTGTTGCAGGGTTTATACCTATTTGCCCCGACATATAAAGTGTATTACCAGATTTTACTATTTGCGAAAATGGTAAGTTAGGGTTCGCTTTACCTGTATTTAAAAATTCGACATTACTCGATGTTGCAAAAGCATTACAGGTGATTAGCGAACTTGCTATAAAAACTGTTTTTATCAGTGTGTTCATTATTTGATTCACTTTACTTTTGTGGTGTGGTTTCAAAAGCAGGAACTTCGTGTAAATTATTTAACCATGTAAGCGTTGATTTAGACCAAATTTGTGCAGACGGTTTAAACTCATCGCGCTGATCAACCGCACCAATACGCAGCCCATAAACACGACCTTCTTTTTCTGCATTTGTAGCATAAAGTGTTGTACCACAATTGCCGCAAAAACCTTGAGCGCGCTTGTTACCGCTTTGCGCCGTTTTTACATACTCTTTAGGCTCGCCATGAGTAAACACAACACTATCTGGATCTGCAACTATAACGGCTCTAAATGGACCGCTCGACATACGTTGGCAATCGCTACAATGGCACACTAGTGCATTATTGTTCTGCGTTGTAGCTTGGTATTTTATATCGCCGCAGTAGCAGCTTCCTGTAATTTTCACTATTTAGACCCTTAATGCTTATGATGATTAAATATACTTTAAATATTCTGAATGATTTTCATGTAAATTGCTGCGCATTTGAGCCACAAGCACTTACAAAGATTGAACTCGGATATAAAGACCGGCAATAACGATTCATTATTTTTAATAATTTATAAAAACATTTACCGCTTCTTTATATCTTCGGTTGGTTTTTTAATGCCTTATAATGTTTTTAAAATTTGAGCAGCCGCTAAAAACATGATGAAACCTTTTAAATAAAACAGCAATACCACGTTAGGCTAATGCGTAACGTGGTGCATTAAAACTATTTTTTATGGGTGTTTAGATAGTCAATAGCTAATAAGCTAAGCGCTTTGGTTCCTACTTTAAATGATGATTCGTCGGCATAAAAATACGGAGAGTGGTTACTTGCAACGGTTGCTAAGTCTTGTTCAGCAGGAGTACCGCCTAAAAATACAAATACACTTGGTATTTCAAGTGCATAAAACGAGAAGTCTTCTGCGCCTGTTATTTTATCCATTTCGATTACGTTATTCTTACCTGCTGCTCTCTCTAAGGTTGGTAGCATTTTTGCCGTTAACTCTGGGTTGTTAACTGTTACAGGGTAACCTTCGTGAATATGTACATCAGCTGTAGCACCTGATGATTTAGCGATATGTGTTGCTGTAGTTTTAATTTTTTCAAATATTTGCGCGCGATTGTCCATATCAAAGTTACGAATAGTGCCTACCATTTCAACTTCTTCAGGAATAATATTATTACGAACACCACCAGCTATTTTTCCAAATGAGATAATTGCCGGCTCTTTAGTGATATTAATTTGACGACTTACAATATGGTTTACGCCCGTTACTATTTGCGCAGCGGCTGCAATAGGATCAACCCCTGTCCAAGGTGCAGAGCCATGCGCTTGACGTCCATGCACAGTAATTTCAAAACTATCAGCGCTAGCCATTGCTGGACCACTTCGATAGCCAATTTGCCCGCTGTGCAGACCTGACGTTATATGTAGACCAAATGCAGCATCGGGTTTATATTTTTTAAATATTCCCTCTTTTAGCATAAGCTCAGCACCACCTTCCTCCCCTTGTGGTGCGCCCTCTTCTGCCGGTTGAAAAACAAACATAACGTTGCCATGTAATTCGTCTTTCATATTGGCAAGTACTTCTGCGGCGCCCATTAACATAGCTACGTGGGTATCGTGCCCACACGCATGCATAACACCTACATCAACGCCGCGATAATTAGTCGTTTTGATTGATTTAAATTCTACATCGGCTTTTTCGGTTACTGGAAGTGCATCCATATCGGCGCGTAACATAACGGTTGGACCTGGTTTACCGCCTTTTAAAATACCAACAACACCAGTATAAGCAATGTCGGTTTGTACTTGCATACCGAGTGCTTTTAAATGTTTAGCGACTATACCGGCGGTACGCGTTTCGCGATTGCCAAGCTCTGGATTTTGATGAAAATCGCGTCGCCACTTTATAACTTGCTGCTCCACGCTTTTTACTTGCTGGTCTAAGTTTGCGTTTGCGTTTGCGTTGAAAGTACTAAATGCGGCGAATCCTATTGCGAGTGAAATTAATGAGCGTTTCATGTTCCATCCTTTATTTTTATTGTAATTAAGCCAGCAACGACTTTTGTATTTTTAATATATGCGTACAAATTAAAAAAGTAAATTGAGATTCTCATTAAGAAAAATATTAACTTTTGTACTTTTCAAGTATGTTCAGCCAAACCTCTTTATAATCGCACTATAAATAGCTATTTGAACTACCGTATTATTTATTGGAATTATTAATGCCTTCATCACCAGCTCAAAAAAACAGTTTATTAATTGATATTTGGCAATCATTTTTAACATTACCTAATTGGGTGAAAATTTGGGTAGGGTTATGGCTTGCACCTATTAATATGCTTACCCTTTACTTTATTAACAACACTTCTGGTTTATTAATAACATGCCTTGCTTACGCGGGCTTACTGCCTAATTTATTTGTAATGATTTATAACCGAGGCTTCTCGAGATTGATGGCTTTACCGCATTTATTGCCATGGACAATAATGCTGGGGGTTATTTACAGTGCGCTGCCTTTAAGCGATGGGATTTATAGTGCTTTTTTATGGGCACTATTTATTACTAATTTTGTATCTTTAGTATTTGATTACCCAGATACCTACAAGTGGTTTAAAGGACAAAAAGAAGTCGCTGGTAGGTAGTTAGTAGATAAATTTATAAAGCGATAACACTGTTATCGCTTTATCTCATTGTTATTAAAAATTTATATCTCTATATTTCCTCTTAAATTCAAATAATTTTAAGTCCTTTATCCCCGCGTAGTTATTAACACTTACATGGTTATTTATATAACTCTATTGCCATATCACTTTCGCATCTCGATATTTTCAATTTATTTTATTACGCAGTGATATGCCTTCAAACACAGAGCGGTTTTAACCCACTTTATTTAATGTATAAATCTGGTATCGTGCTTTGTCATTGTTTTATAGTCACAATGTATTTTTTAAGTGATAGCTAAGTGCTCAATCTGTAGGTAAGCACTTATTGCACGAACCTGTAATGAGTAAAATATGATTGGTGTAACGATAAAAGGAATTGGGATCGCTAACCCAAGTAGGATTGTGAGCTCTTGCGAAATTGACACTTTTCGGGGTGAACCGCTAGGTACAACCGAAATAAGAACAGGTATAAAGCAAAGGCGTTATTCAAGTAACGAAACTGCGGGCGAGCTTGGCGTTAAAGCAGTTAAAGAAGCACTCACACATGCTAATTTTGATTTGACTGATATTGATTGCATCATTTCAGCCTCTGGAACTATGGAGCAAGCCATTCCCTATAATGGCGCTAATCTTCATCGGTTACTTGGTTTAAAAGCCCCCATTCCCACGTTCGACATTAATATGACTTGCCTCAGTGCTGTTGCTGCAATTAATGTTGCTAATGCTTTAATTCAAAACGCGACGTATAAAAACATTTTATTAGTTTCATCCGAAATAGCGTCTGTTGGTATAGATTGGAATGACTCCGAAGTTGGCGGAATGTTTGGTGATGGTGCCGCAGCTATCATCATTGGGCAATCGAGTAACACAAGCCAAAGAGTACTAGGCAGCCACCTTGAAACCCATAGTGAAGGTTATGAGTCGTGCCAAATTCGTGGTGGTGGCAGTACGTATCATCCGAGTAAAATTATTGACGAAGATTATAAAAAATACGGTTTATTTGAAATGCATGGAAAAATTGCATATCGCTTAACAGCAAAAGTTATGCCTGCATTTTTAAATAAGCTGCTGGGTAAAGCAAATGTTGAATTAAACGATATAGATTGGATAGTCCCACATCAGGCAAGTAACTTAGCATTAGAGCATTTAAAAAAGCGCTTAGGTGTGCCAGAGCATAAATTAATTAATATTTTGAGCGAAAGAGGAAATCAAATAGCGGCATCTATTCCCACTGCAATGAATGAGCTATTTAAACATCGAGCGGTTAAAAGTGGCGACAAAATATTAATAATTGGCACGTCTGCAGGATTAAGCCTTGGCGGGCTTATTATGGAGCTTTAATGAAAGCGATTATAACTGGCGGTACCGGTTTTTTAGGAAGCCACTTAGTTAAAGTACTTACAGCATTAAATTGGCAGGTAATTGTTTTAGCTAGAAACGTTTCGCACATAGCCCACACCTCATCAACCAATCTTGAATATAGATCCGTAGACATTGCAGATAGCAAAAGCTTAGATGTAGTATTTGAAAACGCCGATGTGGTTTTTCACTGCGCGGCTTTATCATCGGTTTGGGGGAAATACACAGATTTTTATAGTGTTAATGTGCAAGGCACTAAAAATATAATTACATGCTGCGAAAAATATAATATTAAAAAGTTAGTGTATGTTTCGTCAACGAGTGTTTATTTTGAATATAAAAATGAAGTAAACATTAGTGAAAATCACCCTGTTGCTCGTTGTTTTGCCAACGATTATGCAAAAACAAAATACCTTGGTGAACAAGTCGTTTTAAAAGCAAAAAATAAAGTTAATGTTGTTGTAGTAAGACCAAGAGGGATTGTTGGTGATGGTGATGAATCAATAATGCCACGCTTGCTTCGCGTTGCAAAAAATGGCTATTTTCCGCTACTTAATAACGGCGAAGCCATTGTTGATGTAACCTACGTTAAGAATGTTGTTAAAGCCTTAATATTGTGTGCAACTGTAGATAATTTAAATGGTGAAATTTTTAATATTTCGAACGACCAGCCCATGAAAGTAAAAGATTTACTTAACCTAGCACTTAAAAACAAAAAAGTTAAATATATAAAATTACCCTATAAGTTAATTTTTGCAGCTGCATGGTTACTCGAAAAAAATGCAAAATTAATGAACAAAGGTGAACCAAGATTAACAATGTACGGCGTTGGTTTATTGGCTCACACCCAGATATTAAATATTGATAAAGCAAAAAGCAGGCTTGGATATAAGCCGTCTTATTCAATTGAAGATGCTGTAGATAATTACCTAAAATGGGAGGCTGATCGTGCTTGAGTTATATAAAGTGGGCCATTGTTGGCACCCCGAAGCGATGGTGCTTGGCAATTGTAATTTAAGTAAAATGAAGTTTCCGGCGCATGTTGGATTAATAAGGCACCCTACAAAGGGGCTTATATTATTTGATACAGGCTATGCTAAACGCTTTAGCAATGTAACAAAACGCTTCCCCGAAAAGGCTTACAGTATACTTACACCGATGAAACTAGGCTGTAAAGAGCAATTAACCGAACAATTAATTAGTAACGGAATACATCCTTCAGATATAAAATATATTTTTATCTCGCATTTTCACGCTGATCATATTGCAGGGTTATTAGACTTCCCAGATGCTAAGTTTATTTGTTCTAAGGTCGCATTTACCGAAATTATGAAACTAGGAAAGTTAAGCGGTTTAATTAAGGGTTATTTAAAAAAATTAATTCCTACTGATTTTCATAAACGCTGCTCTTTTATTGAAGATTTAAAACCAACTGCGTTAACTCAAAAGCTGCGCCCATTTCACAGTGGTTTTGATATTTTTAATGATGGGTCTTTATTTGCGATAAATCTGCCAGGTCATGCTGCAGGACATTATGGATTATTTTGTACTGGTACAAAAGCAGGCACCTTTTTGGTAGGCGATGCTGCTTGGACAAAAGATGCATACGAGAAAAGCTTATACCCCAATCCATTAGCTTATTTAATTATGGATAGCCGCAAAGCGTATATTGAAACACTTGATTCTTTAGGGCAGCTTTACGGTAATAGCAAAGATATAAAAATAATCCCTTCTCATTGTGAGCTTTCATTTAAAGAGTATTGCCGTGATCAACAAAGTTAAAAGGCTACTCGCTTTTTTAAAAGGGTACATATTAGCAAAAAGAGGGAAGCATTTATCTCGAGAAAAAATTGATAAAATGCAATTAAAAGCATTTAACGCTTTTCGACGCAATGTGCTCGTTAAATCGAGTTTTTACTCATTATATTCAACAGATAATTTAGCTCAGTTTCCTGTTATTAATAAAGCTATTCATATGAATAACTTTGATACGATTAATACACAAGAATTGGTAAAAGAAGATGCATTAAATATCGCTATTCAATCAGAGCGTTCTCGAAACTTTAAGCCAGAATACAAAGGATTTAGCGTTGGATTATCGTCGGGTACTAGTGGTAACAGAGGCTTATTTGTAGTTAGTGAGCAAGAACAAGCGCAATGGGTTGGATATATTATTGGTAAAATGTTGCCTTTATCGATTAAAAAACACCGCGTTGCATTTTTTTTAAGAGCTAATAATAACTTGTATCAAAGTGCTAATGGATTAATGATTAGCTTTCAATTTTTTGATTTAATAAATGGCATTAGCGCAAACATTGATGAACTTAATAATTTTTCTCCGACACTTTTAATAGCCCCAGGCAGTGTATTAAGACGAATTGCACAAAGCCCTACCCGTATTTCACCAAGCAGAGTAATAGCCGTTGCAGAAGTACTTGAGCATGAAGACAGGCAAATTATTGAGCAACGCTTTAATATTAAGGTAGAACAAATATACCAATGCACAGAAGGTTTTTTAGCCGCGAGTTGCTCCGCTGGTAATTTACACTTAAATGAAGACACCTGCATAATTGAAAAACAATGGCTTGATAAATCAACAGGTCGCTTTAGTCCCATAGTGACGGATTTAAGAAGGACAACACAACCGGTTGTTAGATACTTACTTGATGACGTATTAATTGAAGACACTACACCTTGTGAATGCGGCTCTGCAATGACCCGAATCAAAAATATTGAAGGCCGTTGTGATGATGTACTAAAGTTTAAAGGGATTACAGGTGCCGACGTCGATGTGTTTTCTGACTATATTCGTAATACTATTATTTCTAGCTCCAATGAGATTGAACATTACAAGCTTACACAAACAGATAAAAATAAAGTACTCATTGAGATTCATCCATTAACACCAAAAATAATTAATAATATTACTCAAGGTTTAGATAATCTTTGCCTACGGTTATCAGTAATATCCCCAGAATATACTTTCAAAGCAATACCACTCAAAGTAGGTATGGAAAAGCAACGCAGAGTAGTGAGGTTGTTTAATGGCTAACTTTTTAATTACCGGTGCCAGAGCCCCTGTCGCTTTAGAGTTAGCTAGAAACTTATTTCGTGATGGACACATTATTTACATGGCTGACTCTTTAGCATTTCCACTTGCTAAGCACTCAAAATGTGTAAAAAAAACATTTCGTATTACGGCTCCAAAAGCGTCACTGCTGCTATTTAAAAACGACATAAAATCTATTTTAAAACAATATAATATCGACGTAGTAATACCAACATGCGAAGAAGTATTTTATATTTCGGCAGTTAAACCCGACTTAGAACCTCACAGTACTATTTTTTGCCCTGATTTTAATTTAATAAAAAAGTTACATAGTAAGCACGCTATTTATTGTGCAGCTAAAAATACAGGATTCAGCAACCCAAATACTAAAATATTAAGTGGTGCAGCTTTATTAGCTAAAAAAATCTACAAGGAGCAAGTAATTAAAAAAGAGTTTTGTAGGTTTGGTACTGGCGTATTAATTGAGCCTAATTTTTGTGACGTGCTAACCCTTGTTGATAAGCAATTAGAACAGCAATTTATTATTCAAAATAAAGTTAAAGGCATTGAATATAGCTCTTACGCTATCGCTAATAATGGTGTCGTTTTATTTGATAGTATCTATACCTCAAAGCACAAGGTAAAAATGGGAGCGGGTATTTATTTTACGCCTGTTATTAATAAAAAAATTTCGGTGGCAATAAAAGCATTTTGTAAAAAAAATAATATTACAGGACAAATAAGTTTTGATGTAATTGAGAATGCACAAAATATTTATCTATTAGAATGCAACCCTCGGGCAACTAGTGGGCTGCACTTACTATCAGCAAACTCTTTATCGTCTGCCTTTTTGGAGAAAAGACATACACCTACGTGTGAAAATGAATTTAAAACACCTAAAATGATCACACTTGCCATGTTATTAATTGGTTTGCCTATCGCTTTAAAGAACGCGCAATTCAAACAATGGAAAAGCGATTATCAAGCAGCGACTGATGTTATATCTGTAAAAAACGATCGTTCATTTATTTTATTTTCATTGCTTTCATTATTTGAAATTATAACCATATCTATTAAAACACTCACATCACTAAGAGCGGCTTCTACGTTTGATATAGAATGGGATGGAGAAGACTTTGATGATCAATAAAACGCCTCCCCTTTATTCAAAACAAGCTGTTAGCCATTATATTTCAAGTTTTAACAACCCGTATTTATGCCATATTAGTAATGTTGTAACAAAAATGGATGAGCTAAGCGTATCAAGTAGCCTTGCATTACCGATAACAATTAACGACTCTGATTATCAAAATAGTTATGTTTGCTCTCCTTACACTGCATTAGTACCTTATTGCAAAGAAGAGCTAGAAAAAGTCGATTCGATTTTTATTCAATACGCTGTAAATGGGCTAATTTACATTTTTGATATCATTTTAAAAAAGTCAAAAATAAATAAAATTTGTCAGGTTAATAATTGGCTGCTTTCTACCAATCTATTTCCTGCATCGTTAAAAAAAACACATATTAATGAATCAAAAAAAACGCTAGTAGCTAACTACCCTACTCATTTATTAATGTATCGCTCTTTAAACTATTACACGAATAGAAATTTAATTGAGTACTTTTTAGAGCTGGGCTTTGAGCTTATACCCACACGCCAAGTATATATTTTTGATAAGAGAATTAACGACTTTTCGAAAACTCATAATTACAAAATGGATAGAAAGCTTTTAAATAAAACAGACTATTGCTATGTGCCTCAAAATAAAATACTACCTAGTGACATACCCAGAATTGTTGAACTTTATAATGCACTGTATATAGAAAAGTACTCGCAACATAATCCTAAATTCACCCACTCTTATATCGAAATGATTATTGAGCATCCAAACTTTTACATTGAAGGTTTTCGTGACAAGAATGGGGTTTTAGATGCGGTTGGCGGACGATTTGAAATAGATGGAGTCGTTACTTTACCTATCGTTGGGTATGATACAAAAAAACCAACTAAATTAGGTTTATATCGATTATTAGTAATATCTACACTGCAATATACAGAAGACAAAAACCTCGTTTTTAACGCAAGCTCTGGCGCATCAAAATTTAAATTATTACGTGGTGCCACTCCTTATATTGAATATTCAGCAATCTATTCTAAACATCTATTATTTGGTAGAAGATTGATTTGGCAAGTATTACAAGTGCTGTTAAAGCATATATTCATCCCTATCGTAAAACGTTACAAATTATGAAACACAAAACAATATTACCTGTTGCAGTATCTAAAGAGTTAGGAGAAAGAAAACCTATAAGAGTATGTTTTGATGAAAGTTATGTTGTATTGTTTCGTACATCACAAGGCATAAGTGCATTTTTAGATGCGTGTCCGCACAGAGGCGTACCTTTATCGAAGGGGTGCGTTAAAAAAGGAAATATAAAATGCATGTATCATGGCTGGCAGTTCAACGATAAAGGCGTATTAATTGATGTACCAGGAGATCCTAACTTTAAGTCTTATTCATCCCCAGTATTAACTTTATTCTATGCTAAGGAATACGATGGGCTAATATGGCTAAGTCGCAATAAATTCAGCTGTAGTGAACTGTTTACCCCTATGCTTCCCCCTACTCATGAGCATGCAACAGTAGTAAAAACAATTAACGCTAATAAAATAGAAATAGCCGAAAACTTTTTAGACGCGCTGCATACTCACTCTATTCACACCGGCATAATCAGATCGTCAAAACTAAAAAACCGATGCACTGTAACCGTGCAAAATGTAATTGATGGTTATGAAGCTAGCTATATAGAAGATAGACAGCAAACGGGTATTTTAAGCCGCTTGTTTGGGAGCCAGATTACCAAAGGTATTGGTCGAATAAGGCAACCAGGCATAATTGAACTTGAATATATTACTGCAGATAACGCGATTGAGATGTCGGTTGTAATCTATATTATTGAAGAGAGAGAGGGAGCATGTAAATTAATTTTGCGGACCTACCTTAAAAAGTCGAAAGTTCCTTTTATAGTAAAAGCATTACTTTTAGCTCCATTTCAATTTTTAGTATTACATCAAGATAAAAAAGTGCTTGAGTTGCAGCATAAATCGCTTACTGAAAATCCCAACTTTAAACCTATTGTTAGAAAAACAGATATTATGCGACGCTATATCGAAAAAACGTACGAAGGCACTATTGAAGAATGTAATGTTAAATTGGAAATTATGCTTTAACGTAATATATAAATTTTAAACGAAGTAGTAGGCAAGTAAATAAAAGAATCAAAGTATTAATCAGGGCAAGATCACGAACTTTACCTTGACTTAAAAGTATGATCTTATACTCCTTTTTTCAAGGAGCATTCTCATGCTTGATATTCAGCTATTTA
>NZ_WTLC01000022.1:0-82935 GCF_011378875.1 Pseudoalteromonas sp. Z9A5 | reverse complement strand
ATACACCCAACCCGTAGGTGCGAATTTACTTCGCGCTCATGGCTCATGTAATGTGGCTTCAATGTTTAAAAGCGAGGTGTAAAACCTCACCTACATCAATACATACACCCAACCCGTAGGTGCGAATTCACTTCGCGCTCATGTAACTTAGCTTTAATATTTTAAAAGTAAAAAGCGAGGTGTAAAACCTCACCTACAAAGCAAAGAAAGCGAGGTATAAACCTCACCTACATCGCCAATACATTCAGCATAAATCAGAGTTTATTTTACTTAGTTTTTAAGTTAACCACATTATCTAAATTTTTATCTACTGTAAGTTTTTCACTTTTAGCATTCCATACTAAATCGCAAATACCATCGGTTGGGTTAAATCCTGTTGGCGCATCAAGCAATAATTGGCGTATTTTTTCATGCTCAAAGTTATGGCACGCATTATCCATATCATCAATAAACACGTTAAGTTCGCTAAGCGGTAACATAATTTCTTGAGCGGTCATTATACGTTCGTGCGAGGTTTGAGCTACGCTATCGCCAATTAAAAGTTCTTCATAAAGTTTTTCACCTGGGCGAAGTCCGGTACATTGTATTTCTATATCACCGTGGGGGTTTATATCGCTTTTAATATCGAGACCCGAAAGCCTAACCATTTTGGTAGCAAGGTCTTTAATTTTAACAGAGTCCCCCATATCCAGAACAAATACATCACCGCCTTTACCCATGGCACCTGCCTGTATAACCAACTGAGCAGCTTCGGGAATGGTCATAAAATAACGGGTAATATCAGGGTGAGTGAGCGTTATAGGTCCGCCTTCTTTTATTTGCCTACGAAACAAAGGCACAACAGAACCCGACGAGCCAAGCACATTACCAAAACGAACCATGCAAAAACGAGTGTTATGCTTACTCCCCTGCTCTTGCGCTAAACCTTGCAGCACAAGCTCAGCCATACGCTTTGTAGCGCCCATAACATTCGTTGGGCGTACGGCTTTATCGGTAGAAATAAGTACAAAGGTTTCTACACCTGCATTAATCGCCGCTTTTGCAGTGTAATAGGTACCAAACACATTATTACGCACGCCCTCTACAACATTATGCTCAACAAGCGGTACATGTTTGTATGCCGCTGCATGATAAAGAGTTTGTACACCAAAGGTTTTCATAACCGTTTCAATACGGTTAATACGCTGTACCGAGCCCATCATTGGGAGTAGCTCAATATCTAAATTATTTTTAGCTATATATTCACATAACTCTTTTTCGATTGAATATAAACCAAATTCGCTTAGCTCAAACAACACTAATTTACGTGGATTTTGTTTAATTATTTGCCTACATAGCTCAGACCCAATAGAGCCACCGGCTCCAGTAACCATAACCACTTTATTGGTGATATTTGCGGTCATTAAATCGGGTTTAGGGGTTACTGCATCGCGCCCTAGTAGGTCTTCAACTCCAACATCGGTAATTTCAGCTAATGTTGCTTTACCTTCTACTATGTCGGCCATACCCGGCATCGAAAGTACTTTAATTGTTAAAGGTTCTAACTGCGCTAAAACCTCTTTACGACGAGATCTACTCGCGCTAGGAATAGCTAATAAAACTTTAGTCGCTTTACGTTTAGTTATTAGCTCATAAATACTTTTAAAACCAAGTACAGGAATACCTTGTATTACAGAGCGATGCTTTGCTTTATCGTCGTCAATAAATGCACATACAAAATACTCTGGTCCTGCACTAAGGGCCGTAGCTAACTGCCGCCCTGCAGAGCCTGCACCATAAATAATTACCGACTCTTTTTTGCTTGTTGTCATTTTACCTATAATGGCACGTACCAATACACGCGAACCACCAACGGTTAATAAACATAACCAAGCAAATATAAACGGCATAGTACGCGGTATATTTACATTTATAAAAAAGGCGATTAAAACTAAGCTCACCGTTGTTATTACAGTACCAAGTACTACAGCCCATATAGCTTGTGAGTTCATGTACCTAATTACTGCACGATAAAGCCCAAGTTTTACAAAAACATATAAGCTAGTAGGTATTAACATGACAAGTAACAGCCAGTTACTTGCTACTTTTAATGGCTCAAGGCTATCGAGCCTAACAATAAGAGCTAGCCAAAATGCAAGCATAATAAATATCGAATCAATACATAAGGTAATAATTCGCTTTTTAGCGCGTGATGAGTTTAAAATTAAACGTATAAAACTATCCACAGCAAGTTCCCTATTGTTACTTTGTATAACAATTAATTAATAAAAGAGGATTAACATAAATGTTGTTTAAATTTGTGAAATATAGATAAGAAGCAACCAAAGCTCTAAGCAAGATCAAAATACTGTTATTTAAAACCACTGATTAAAAGTTATAAATTTAATAATAAAACAATTCACAACTTTAGTACCCATTTTAAAAACTTACAAGCATTTAAGCTAAATAGTGACAAAAACTCATTTAACAAAAGCCACCTTGTGTTTTTATTAAACAACTTTAAATTATTTAACTCTATCGCCACTACCACTGCCGGTTACGGTCATAAGTATATATTTAAAGTAATTACTTAAATTTAAAGTATCGATCATTTCACGATCTGTTTTAGCAAGTAACTCAGGTGTCGACATGTCAATTTCGCTCACTTGTGCAAGGCCAGTAATACCAGGACGAACTGTAAAAATATTATGAGCTTCGCGCGCTTGCGTAAGTTCATCCTGATTAAACAAACCAGGTCTTGGACCTACTAAACTCATTTCACCTTTTAATACATTCCATAATTGCGGGAGCTCATCAAGCTTGGTTTTACGCAAAAAACCACCGAAAGGCGTTATTGATGCCGTACTCGCTAAATGACTAGCAACCGATGCAGTATCTATAGTCATAGTTCTAAATTTAATGAGTGTAAATGGCTTTTTATTGCGCCCCACACGTTCTTGTATAAAAATGGGTGAGCCAGTATCAAACAGCCCTATTATGTATAAAACAACTAAAAATGGTGAAGCAAAAAGCAAACCAAAAAGTGAGAACAAAAAATCGAGTAATCTTATCATCTATAAATCCATTAATTAGTAAAGGTAGAAGTTATTTAAAACAACGACGAATACCTTCGTCTAGGGTAATTGGTGGTTTCCAGTTCAGTGTTTTTTTTGTATGCTCAATATCAACAGTTAATGAACTAGAAAACTTTTCTACAGCTGCTTTTTTTCCAATTATGGAGGCTATCAACTTCAAAAGTGACACCGGCACGGGTAATAGCCAAGGCTTTTTTCCTGCAGCTAGTGTTAGTTTTTTTAAAAGATTTGATGTCGATATGTTTTCATCATCACTAGCTAAAAAAGTTTGATTAGCAGCATTAGGATGTTCAATACAAGTAATAAGTAAATCAATAACATTATCTAAAGCAACGTAACTTCTCTTGTTATTAATCGCACCTAATGGAAGAGGTAAATTTTTTTCTGCAATTTTCAATAATGTACCAAAGTTACCAGGCGCGCCTTTCCCATAAATTAATGGACTTCTGATAATAACGATTTCCATACCTGTATTAGAGCCAAGTTTAATAAGTTCGTTTTCAACATCAACTCTAACTTTTGAAGAATAATCTATTGGGTTTAACTCTACATTAATATCAATGTGCGCTTGGTTACCGTATACGCTTACTGTACTTAAATAAATAAAACGCCTAACTCCTGCATCAGCAGCCTGTTTTGCCAATCCGAGCGCTGCTTTATGATTAACCTTATGGATATAATCTTCATTGACATCATACTTATGTGCAACTGCAGCAAGGTGTATAACAACAGATATTTTATTTAAGGAAACATTAAAGTTTATATCGTTTTCAGCTGAAAAATCCTTTGTTTTATACCAATTACTATTTTGAGAACTTTTTTGAGAAAGAAAATAGAATTTTTGTGCGCGCTTATCATTAGACAAAAATTGCCCAACAAAGCCGCTTGCGCCCGTAACTAAAACTTTATCCATTTATAACCTATTTAGAAAACTGTATATTTGATATAAAAAGCTTTACAAAGAAGAGGTATAGTGTGTTGTTCTTCTTTTTTAGTAAACTTAAAATAGTAAAAAGTATCGTATTTATAAAAGACCTAAAAAAGCTAAGCCCTTCAAGATTGCGCAGTATGTAATAATAGGATTGAAAGGCATCTTTTTTATTTGATGATAAAGATGCATTATGAACACGATAATTAGCTAACACCTCACCTACGTTATATGCGTAATCGAACTTTTTAAGCATATTCAACCAAAGTGCAAAATCATGTCTTTTCTTTGTTTCAGGAAAGTAAAATTTACCAAATAAAGTTGTGTCATAAACAACTGTTAAGCAACCAATAAAGTTGGACTTTAGCATTTGCTTGTAGTTAACCCGAACAGGTGCAGTAATTAACGTATTATTTTTATCATTATAAAATTGTTGATAATTAGAATAGCTAAAACCGACATTATTTTCTGTCATAAATTGAATATGCGAACTAAGCTTATCAGCATGCCAAAGATCATCAGAATCAAGAAAAGCAATATACCTACCTTTAGATTGTTCAATTGCCACATTTCGACTACCAGCACCACCTAAGTTCCGTATATTATTAATTAATTTTATACGCTTATCATTTAAGTAAGGCGTAATAACATTAACCGTTGAATCACATGAATTATCATTTACTATAATTAGTTCCCAGTGCGTATAACTCTGGTTTAATATACTTAATATAGACTCACTAATATAATCAGATGAGTTATAAGCTGGCATAACGATTGAAACAAGAGGCATACTATACAATTCCAAAAAATTTAAGACTTAGTCGAATTAACATTTATTAAATCATCAGGCTCACTCATGCGACTTAATAACACAGCAAAAAACGTAATATCAGCCAAGCTAGCACCCCAGAATAAAAAATATTGTGCTGCGGAATATATTAATAAAGGCATTAAAACAAATAATTTTTTATTTCTTAAGAGCAATAAAATAGATAGAGGTAAAAATAAGAGAAGCCACGAAACACCACCAACAATATAAAAAATCATTAAATAAGAATTATGAGCGTGCATTTTCCCATATAAATCGAAAGAAAGATAATCTCTAAACCCAAAGTTACCTAAGAAAAAGTTATCCATGGCAACTTGTATATACTTAGACCAAATTATATCTCTACCTGATATTTCAACCTGACCTTTCCCCCTTGTAAATTGATCAAAAACCCCTGATAGGTCATAAAAAAGCATTAAAGCCAAGGCTATTAAAGAGAAAACCATAATCCCAATTAAAACATTTTTATTTTTAAGTGCCTTAAGAGCAAACAAAAGGAAATATGCAAAAAATGCAACAAGTCCACTTCTCGAAAATGAAACAACTAGAGCAAATAAAACCATCGTATAAAATAATAACTTTAAAGAAAGTTTAATTTTATTAGCGAAATACAACTCAAATAGAACTAGCGCTATTAACGCATTACCGGCAAAAGAAGAGCTATTATTGGACAGACCGAAGACTCGGTTGTAATAAAGCAATTCACTCTCATAACCGGAACCTTGTGAAGTACTAAAAAAGCTTTTAATTCCTAATAAATATTGAATATAGCCACAAACAATCTCAAATAAAATAAATAAAATCAGGAATTTAGCTACCTTCTCATTTAAATAAAGAGCACAAAAAAAAGAAAACAAAAGAGATATTTGGATTGGTAAAAAGTTATCTCTAAAATTTATATCACCAAAGAATAAAAACAAACTTGATAAACTAAAGATAAGTGAAAGAGAAAGGAGGAAGATAGTTCCTGTTGCTATTTTTTTATCTTTACTCTCTATAGCACCTATAAAAAAAAGCAGGAAAGGAAATAAATAATAAAAGAAAGCAGGTAGCATAGCGGTGCTTGGTAAGTAAAAGCACAAAGAAACGATAAAAACATTTACATGGCTTCTTACACTAATTCCATCATACAATTCATTTTCTCTATAAAAACCCACTAGGTCTTTCCTTTTTTATGAAATAAAAACTAAAGAACTGACTAAAAAACAACAGACTTAGCCATGATAAAGATAATGATAAAGCGACCCCATAACTACCATATTCTTTAAATAGTATGTCCATGGTTAAAATTGATAAAGTTAAGGAAATCAAGGATGATAGATTTATTAATTTATAACACTCTAAACTATACAATCTAGCTGAAAAAATAAGATACAAACCTTGCATAAAAAAAGAAATTAACAATACAGGCATTATTTTCAGTGATTCACTATAACCATCTGGATACAAATAAGTTATATACATAAACCCAATAAAGTACACAACTACAGTTAGTAACAATAAAGTAAAAACACAAATAAAATAATGCTTCTTTGTGATTTTAGCTTTATTTGAAAAATAAAAGGATGTCCAAAACCTATTACCTGAAACACATAAAACACTTAGAATCATAGCCACCTGCATCGCTACATTATAATAGACAAAGCTAGAATCATCCGCTTTTGATGCCATAAAATATCTGTCATATACAAAACGTATTGCATTAACTAGTATATGAAGAATAATTGAAGATATAAATACTGTATATAATCGAGTATCCTTAAAGCTCATTTTAAATTTTGATGTGACTGTTTTTCTTTCAAAAATATAAACAAATAAAAGTAATGACAACTGAATAAAAATACAAATTATAAAAAACACTTCATTAATATGATTGCTATAAATAAAAAAAGAACTTATTAGAGGAATATAAAAACTAGCTTGAAGAGAAAGCATTATAATCCCATAATACATACTCTTTTGCTCAGCTTGAAATCTAACAGCCATAACTTGACCAATCGATAAGTTAAAACCTATTATTATTAAGTAAAAAAGTTCCCCCTTCGAAAGCAACAACCCATCGCCATATAAAAAATTAAAAAGTGAAACAGTAAAAACAACAATAAAAGAAGGTAGTAATGCACTTGGGATGTTTAGCTTTTTATCTTTATTATCTGTAAGGGTAATCAGTACTTTTGTACTTACTCCTAGCGGGAATAACGTAAGGAAAAAACTTAGTAGCAATATATACAAAGAAACGGTTTTAAATTCTGACATTGTCAATGTTTGAGCTAAAAAGGGTAGAATTAAAAAAGGCATTAATTTAATGCATATGTCAAAAAATAAATATCCGAAAATCTTTTGTATAAATTGATTAACTATAGGCAACTTCATTATTTAAACTTCTCAAGAAACAAAAGGCGTTCATAATGCTGTATATCACGTTTTTTAAAACATTTAGCCGGAGATCCACCAGCAATTTCACAATAACCTATATTTGACGTAACAACAGAACCAGCTTGTATAATTGCTCCATCATTAATATTAACCCCTCCCAAAATCAAAACATCATCACCTATCCATACATTATTACCTATAACTACTTTTTTATGTATTACTTTATTCCCATAAGGAATGTAGTCATCGTTATCGTAGTCATGGTAAGAGGTTATTATTTTGCAACCACCACCAGAGTGAAAGTTATCGCCTATAATAACCTCTCCAGAACCTCGGATTCGCATGCCATTAAAGTGGCAGTTATAACCTAGTTTGGTAGTTTTTGATAAAATTGAAAAGCCGTTAACAAACACTTTTCCGTCAAAGCTTTTAATTCTCATTTTATTTAATAAAGTATATATAAATCGTTTCATTCTTGTACTTCCAACTCACAAATCCCTGCTAACTTCATAACGTTATGACATATGCCAATTGAATTTATTACTTCATCACTTGGTAAAGTAAACAACTTACTAATGAAGTAAAAATCAGAGCCTTTATGCGCATTAAAAATATTTAGAAGTGCCGTAGAATAAAAACTAATAAAAATGCCTTGTGGTGCTTTATTTTCATAAAAGTAACTTTCAATACTAGTAGGTAGAGAAATCACATTGAATCCGGCTAGCTCTACCTGTTTAATTTTACTTTGCGACTCTGAGCGATGCATATAGTAATTGAAATTTATGTATTCACCTTTATAAAGGTCTATAATTTTCTTTAGCTCAAATATATATTCATCTTCACTAATAAAGCCTAATTCGACTAGATGCTGACCAATAAAAGAAACACTTTTATTGCGTTCGTAATTACTAAACTTGGCTATTTCTTTTTTTAAAACATCAAAGCTACTATCTTTATTTTTCACTATAGGGAGTGAGGTATAAATAGTGCAGTTAACCTTCTCTAACTTAGAAACATGAGATAGTAGATACAAACCGTCATCTACTAGGTAAATTGTCTTATTAAAGTATTTTGAAAGTTTGATTAAAGGACGGCAAACAATTGAACGAGCATCACCAATAATTAAGCTTTTAGCCGATAACAGTAAATAAAAACACTTAAAATAAAAGTACATTAGTAATGGTACTTTTTTTATTCCTCGAGCCGGTAAATAAAAAAACATCACATCTGCATTTAATTTATTTAACATATATTGTTTTTGTTGTATTTTATTTCCGTTATCTCTAACTAATATTTTTCTATCTTTATTTTTTATACCTAATGTATCAAACAAAGAGAGACTATTTTGTAATTGATAGGGGGATTCTATTATTGCTAACATTTCATCTCTCTTTGAGTACAAGCTCTGCAAACATAAAATCCAGCTTTGTATCAATATCAATTGAGCTTTCAGGAGACATAATAAAAGGATAATAATCATTATCTAAAAATAGCTTTTTACTTGCCAAAAGAGTTTTCCTCTCAATCAAATAAATGGCTCCATTTAGTTGATAAAATGCTTTTAAATCTTGTGAACGAGTATTTGATAAGCTTTTTATAAATTCTTTAAAGTCACTGTCTGTTTCAAGAGAGGTAGACCAAAGTGGTGAATGCTCACACTTAGTCATTGATACAACTCCCTTTGCTTGCCTCTCAATATATAAGGATATAGCATTATCTATATCTTGCGCAGTTCTCAGTGGTGACGTGGGCTGCAATAAACAAATAATATCAAACTCGTCAATGCTGCTTGCGAAGTCTACAGCATGTAGCAGAACGTCAAGTGAACTAGCCGTATCAGATGCAAGCTCTGCAGGTCTTTTTAATTGGTAGGTATTAGCGTAATGGCTGCTTATTTCTAACACTTCTGAACAATCTGAAGTGGCAATAGTTGCACTAATATATTGAGACTTTTTTATAGCCTCAAAAGTATGTGAAATTAACGGTAAACCATTTAATAATTTAATATTTTTTTGAGGGAGACGTTTACTTCCAGCACGTGCTGGAACGATAGCTAATACTTTTGGTTTCATTTACAGGCCTAACTCATGGATATCTATTTGTGCTTTTTTAAAATCATCATGTCGACCTACATCTAACCAATATTCATGAATTGGGAACTTAAGTACTTTACAATTTTCGGCTTTTTTTAATTCAAATAACGTAGGCATATCTAAATGCTCATTGTTAGGTAATGATTTGATAATTTGGCTAGAAATAATGTAAATACCTGCATTTACAAAGTAACGGTATGTTGGTTTTTCTACCATACCTGTAATTTCGTGCCCTTCACCTTCAATAACACCGAATGGAATTTTTATTTCGTAATCGCGAACACACATTGTAGCGTCACTGTTTTGCTTTATATGAAAATCTAGCACTTTACCAAAATCTACATTCGTTAAAATATCACCATTAATCATGATTAAAGGCTCTTTAGGTAGTGTATCAGGTAATAACGAAAGTGCTCCACCTGTGCCTAGTGGTTCTTTTTCATGCACATACGTTATTTCAATATCGAATTCACTACCATCGCCAAAATAGTTCATTATTACTTCTGGTAAGTAATGAGTAGAAATATAAAACTTATAAAACCCATGGTTTTTAAAGTTATTAATTAGCGTTTCAAGCATTGGCTTCCCGCCAACTTTAAGCATTGGTTTAGGGCAATCATTCGTTAGCGGTTTTAAACGCGTACCAAACCCGCCTGCCATTATAAACACTGGGTTTTCACGTCTTTCGACCATAAGTGTATCGTACAATGTTTTCAAACCAACAAGTTTGCCTTCATCATCCACTAATGGTAGTGATAATAATTTTCGAGACTGCATCAGTACTTTTAAGTCATGGCTGCTTAGTGAAGCGTTAGCACTTATTGGATTAGTATTCATTATTTGTCTTACTGAGGCTGAAAGCTCTATGCCTTGTAATATTCCTCTACGAACATCGCCATCAGTTACCATTCCAACTAATTTATTATTTTCTACAACTAAAGCAACTCTAAGCGCTTCTTTGTCAATAATTTTTAATGCGTCTTTAATAGATACAGAAGGTGCAACTATTACTTTTTGCCAATTAACTGTCATTTTTTTTACCTAATCCTTTAATTACTGAACGTGCACCATAAACAACGGAGTTAAAAGGTACTGATTTAGTTATATTTGCACCAACGCCAACAACAGTGTTACGACCGATAGTTATATTATTAATAACCTTAACGCCCGTTGCTATGTGGACATTATTTTCAATTATTACCTGCCCACTCAAAATAGTTCCTGGCGCTAAATGGGTATGTTCACCAATACTGCAATCGTGATCAACAGATACCGAAGTGTTAATTATGCTATTTTCACCCACCCTACTACCTATGTTAATAACAGCATTATTCATAACCTGCACTCCATCAGCTAGTACTGAGTAATCAGATACTAAAGCTGAATCTGAAACAACAGTAGCAAATACATATCCTAACTTTTTAAAACGATTGAAAACTATCTCTCTTAATGATTTATAAGGCATAGAGCCAATGCCATTTACTAATTTAACGTCTTTTGTACTAAAGTTTAAAACATCGTCATCATTTAAATAGTGCTCTATGCAATCAAAAATAACTTCCCCTGCTGTTATTTTAGGCGCGACTACACCGATAATTTTTTTATTTTGTTTTATTAGTATTTCAGCTAATGCAGCAGCATGTCCGCCACCACCTATAATTAAATAGTTTGTGTTACTCATCTATTAGTTCGCCAGCCTGGTAACTTTTTACACTTGTTTTATTCAAATACTGCCAGTATTTAACAGGGTTAATACCGTTACCTGGGCGCTTTACCGCTAAATTAGCTTCGTTAAATTTTTCACCTGAAAGAATTGGTTTTGCGGCAATTAAGCTTTTGCGTGCAACAGATTTATTTTTAACCTCAGAAGGGCGCGGTCCTTTAATACCATCACCTAATATTTTTTCTACAATACGTATGCCATCAACCATCTCTTTTAATTCAGTTGGATCAAGTGATGCTTTATGATCTGGTCCTGGTAATGCTTTATCAACAGTAAAGTGCTTTTCTATTAAAACAGCCCCTTTAGCTACAGCTGCTATAGGAACTACTATACCAGCGCTATGATCTGAGTAACCAACCTTAAGCTTAAACGCATCTTTCATTGTGTCCATAGCGTTTAAGTTTATATCGCTAAAGGGTGCTGGGTATTCGGTTGTGCAATGTAAAAGCGTTACTTTCTCTTTTAATAATTGCTTACCTTGTTCTGAAAAATATGCGATTTGCAGAGCTTCATCTGTTGGATTACCTTTGGGGTTTATATAACCAAAAGCTATTACCGATAACACTTGTTCTATTTCAGAAAGAGTCGCCATACCTGTAGACACAATTAAGTCACAGCCTGTTCTTGCGTGTTCGAGCACTAATGGCGCATTAGTAATTTCACCTGATGGTAGCTTAAGACGCGTAATTCCTAAATCATCAACTAAAAATGATAAGCTTTCTGAATCGAAGGCGGTAGATAAAAACTCAATACCTAAATCATTACAATATTTAACTAGTTTATGGTGCGTTTCGTAACTCAATTCTAATCGCTTTAGCATTGAATACTGAGACTCTTTTTGACCACTATTAGTAATTTGATACTCTGCTTGCTGTGCATCTTCTGTTACTAAGTTTTTAGCTTTAAATGTTTGAAACTTAACAATATCTGCTCCTGCTTGATGCGCTGCATCAACAAGAGAAAACGCTAAATCGTCACTGCCGTTATGATTAACACCAGCTTCAGCAATAATTAATGTCATGGGGTTCTCATTTTAAATCGTAAAAAGGTTTACTCGGCTCAAACTTTAAGGATTTGAGCATTTGAATAGCTTGAGCACTTGCATTACCGGCGCCGTATGGGTTTATTATTGCTTCACCTGAAACTTTATAGCTACCTGTAATAGCCGATTTTATTGCCGCTGAGATTGATTCTTTCGTTGCTATACAGTTAAGTACACTTTTAGCAGCTAAACGGCCTTTTTGTCTTACGCCTATATTTACTGTAGGTACATTGAATGCGGGGACTTCAATTATTCCACTTGATGAATTACCTATAACAGCAGCAGCATTTTTTACTGTGCTGAGATAGCGTTTTTGTCCTAATGAAGATATTGCATATACTCTATCGGGCTGTTGTTTAGCATAGCTTTCAAGGATTGGAATTATACGGCGCCCACCATCATCTGCATTAGGGTACGTTAAAATAACTTGATGATCTTTAAACATATCTAATGCGTCGAGTAATGCTAAAAAACTTTGTTCTGGTGGCTCTTCACCTAACGTTACTGGATGATAAGTAACTAGGAAGTAAGGTTGATTTAAATTAAAACCTAAAGAGTTGCCAATTTCATTAACATTCATAAAATTACTACGTGCTAAATGATCTAGACCGATTGCACCAATATTTTTAACCCGCTCTGGCATTTCACCTAGCTGTATTACACGCTGACGATACTGCTCAGTAGAGGTTCCGTGTAAATAGCTAAGTTTGGTGATGGCATGTCGTATAGCATCGTCATATGCGCCTTCAGTGATTTCTCCACCGTGTAAATGCAAAATAGGAATACGTAATATCATCGCTGTTTGAGCCGCTGCAAGTGCTTCAAAACGATCGCCTAAAATAACAAGTGCATCTGGTTGTAATCTGCTTAATGCATCAGCAAAGCCTAGTACTCCAAGCCCCATACTTTTAGCTGTACCTACAGCTGTGTCTGATGATAATAAGATCTCTATCTTTTCATCTATTATGAAACCATCTTGCTCAATTTGTTTGTAGGTTTCACCAAATTCTGATGATAAATGCATACCTGAAACTAAAAGCTGTAATGTAAGTTCTGAATCACTTTGAATGTCTTTTATGAGCCAATATAGAAGCCCGTACTCTGCACGAGTACCTGTGAAAACAGCTATTTTTTTTGTCATTATAACTTGCCTAAACTTTTAACTGGAGAGCTTGGTAAATTAACTAAGTGACCTTCAATAAATTCTGAGTGACTTAAATCACCTTTTATTGCATTTTCAAACATAGGTAATCGGTGCATCAGTTGCCATATTGGTCGAGTCATTACACCATCAGCATTAGTTTGCTTTAGGAGCTTTTCTCGCTCGCTGTGATTTGGACAAATAATTGCATTTAACCAATAATTTGATTTTGCATAACTAGGCTCTGTTACAAATTGAAAGTCAGACCCTTTAAAAAAGTCTAAATATAAGTTTGCAAGACGTCGTTTATTATCAACAAATACTGCAAGACTTTCCATTTGTGCACAGCCAAGTGCCGCATTTAAGTTAGGCATCCGGTAATTAAAACCAGCTTCATCATGGAAAAACTCATACGGATGAGGAACTTTAGCAGTAGTCGTTATATGTTTTGTATGCTGACCAGACGCTAGAGTCTTACATAAAACCATACCGCCACCACCAGTGGTAATAATTTTATTACCGTTAAAACTAATGGCACCAAAATCACCTAACGTACCAGTATGCTTACCTTTATAAAAAGAACCGAGACTTTCTGCAGCGTCTTCTACTAAAGCGATTTTCCACTCTTTACATACATTAATTAGTTCATCAAGTTCAACAGGATGACCGAATGTATGCATTGGAACCACCGCCTGAAAGCGCTGTTTTGTTTTTTTATGTATAGGTCCTGATTCGGTTAAAACTGCATGTTGCTCTAAAAATACAGACAATGCTTTTGGGCATAAACCTAAACTAACGGGTGATACATCAACAAACGCAGGCTCTGCCCCCATATGATGTACTGCATTACACGTTGCTACAAAAGTTAAAGCTTGGGTAATAACGATATCATTGCTTTTAACTCCCGCCATATATAGTGCTGTATGCAATGCTGCAGTACCATTTACAGTAGCTACAGCTTTTGACGTTCCGGTGTAACTCTCAATATGCTTTTCAAAGTCGTCTACGAACTTACCAACACTTGAGACAAACGTGCTGTTTATCGTTTCTGATACATACTTTTGTTCATTCCCTGAAAAGGTTGGCGCGTGTAGAGGAATAAACTCATTAGTTTGGTAAAGATCTTTTACAAATGAAACAAGCTGTTTAGTCATAATATATCTACCTAATTACATTTTACCATCAAGGTATTTACCCGTTTCTTTATGCCCAAAATCAGGAATCATTTTAAAGAAAAGTGAGACAATTTCACCTTTTGTCCAAGACTTATCTACTTTCATTTGAGTGATTTTTTCTTCAAACTCGGTCAGTAATACTTGCTCAAAGATTGCATCATTTTTGATAATGCCTAAATTTTCGAAGCGTTCCATATCTAATGTTTCACTGTCAGTAAAAAATTCTTCAAAGTCTTTCTCACCAGTGGTGTCACTTTCAGTAAATAAGCAAGGCCACTTTCCTTGAGCCGGTAGAGTTTTGACAAGCTCGCGTGCTTCATCTTCAGTTTTACATAAAAAAGGTTCATAGCCACGATCTTGAAGGTATTTAACAGCAATATCTGCGAAGGTAATTAAATGTAATGCTTCACTTAGCTTTGGAAAGAAAATGTCTCTGTTTTCACCAAAAATACATGACATTAAACAAAGTTCACCTGATTCTTGAGGTGTAACAAAATAGCGCTTGATATCACTAGGTGCGACTATTGGTTGCTGCTTTTGAAGACGTTGGTTAAAGCCGTGTAAAAGAGAGCCATCAGAAAAAGCTACGTTTGCGAATCGAGCAGTAGAAATAGCGATGTTTTCACTTTTACGCATCAAGAACATTTCCATGATACGCTTTGAAGCCCCCATCATATTAACTGGATTCGCTGCTTTATCCGTAGATACACAAAAGTATTTTTTTGCGTCGCAATCAATCGATTGTTGAATCGTTTTATCAGTGTTAAAAACATTTACGTCAATCATACGCATCAAAGTAAATGGGTCTTTTTCACTACGAACATGTTTAAGTGCGGATAAGTTCAATACATAGTCATATTGCCCATCTGCTTTTATAAATGCATCATATTCAATTGAGCCAATATCAAGTGCAAAAGTTTGAAAGTCGCCCTCTATATAACCAAACGAACTACGCACATCACGAACTAACTCAACCATATTGTTTTCACTAATATCGACAACATGCAGCTTCGCAGGATTACGCTTAAATATTTCTTTTGTAACAGCTTGACCAATAGAACCTGCACCACCTAACACTAGAAAGCGAGAACTTGACACTATATTACAAAGCTCTTCTTCATGCTTACTAATATCATGAGTAAACAATGCTTTTTTACGGCCGATAAGTGACAACATTTTGTTCATTAAAAATCCTTGTTTTAACTTTTACTGAGACTCGATTCTTACTAAACACTTGAAATTAAATTCAACTTTAAGTGCCTATTACGTATTTTAAGTTGTATTTTAGCAATTTAGTATCTTAGTCATTTACTAATTCACTGAGATACTTTTTCTATATTGAGACAGTTGCCTTCAACTATTTCGTTGTAATACCGCGTGTTTGTTTTTATTTAAAACGCCTAATAGGCTCTATGAATAAAGCGATAAATATTAATTATCGCTTTTATACTCGTAGTTATAGTTGCCATAATACCCATATGCATTACTTGCTTTTTTAAGCACCCCGTTAAATACAAGACCTTTTACGTCTATGCCATTTTGCTCAAACCGATCGCGCGTTAATGCAATTTCGCGCACGTGGTTTTGACCAAAACGTGCTACCAGTAATGTAGTGCCTGTATGTGCACTTACAATAGCGGGGTCGGTTACGGCTAATATTGGAGGCGTATCTATAATTACAATGTCGTAAGCGGCGCTTACTTCTTCCACCAATTTACTAAAGTTTGAGTGCATTAATAACTCAGAAGGGTTTGGCGGTATTTGTCCGCGCGTTATTACGCTTAACCCTTCTACTTTTGTTGGTTTAGTTACTTGGTTTAAATTTAAACGACCTGATAAGTAATCACTTAAACCATCGTTTGCTTCTATACCAAACTGGGTTTGTAAGTAACCTTTGCGCATATCAGCATCTATAATAAGTACTTTTTGACCACTTTGTGCCAATACCGATGCTAAGTTAACCGATATAAATGATTTACCAACACCTGGGCTTGGGCCCGATATTGCAATAATATTATTTTTAGCTTCCATCATCGCAAAGTGTAAACTGGTGCGTAAGCTTCTTAAAGCCTCGATTGCGAGGTCGGCAGGGTTGTCTAACGCTAATATCGACTTTGGTTTAACTACTTTATTTTTACGCACTTTGCTTGTAAAGCTTGTTAGTTTATCTTGGTTGTCTGAGTACGGTACGCTTGCATAAACAGGTATGCCTAGGGCTTCTATTTCGTTTGGATCTTCTACGCCTTTATTTATCGCTTTTTGTACTAGTACAATCGCCACCGCTAACATGCCGCCCAGCATAGTTGCCATTATTACTATTAATGCTTTTTTAGGTTTTACTGGCTTACTGGTGTTTACCTCGGCGTAATCTATTAAGCGCACATTACCCACAGTGCCTGCGCGAACAATATCTAGCTCTTGCGTTTTACTTAACAACATAGTGTAAATTTCGTTACTTACCTCTACATCGCGTTTTAAACGTAGTAGCTCTTGTTGTGTTTCGGGTAAACTGCCTACTTGCCCTACCAGCTCTGCTTTTTGGCTTTCGACTGCCGATATTTGCTCAATAATACCTTGATACATTGGGTGATTTTTTTTGAACTTACGCCCTAGCTCTAGGCGTTTTAGATTTAGCTCTTGTAGCTTGGTTTCAAGCTTTACTACTTGCTCAAGCACGCCTTGGGTTTCTAATGTAATATTTATTGATTGGCGCTTTATTTGGTAATTATTAAAACGTTGCTCGGCAAATTCTAATTGTTTTTTAATTTCGGGTAATTGCACCTCTAAAAACTCTAGCGATTTTTGCGCCTCAGCACTGTTACGCTCTACATTACGGCGTACATAAATAGCGGCTACTTTGTCGAGTACTTTTTCGGCATAACTTGGTATTGTGTGCTGTAAACTTAAATTAATAATACCTGAGTCTTTACCTTTTTCGCTTGCGCTAATTGCGGTTTGCAAATCTAAAATAGTATTTAAGCGGTCTTGTCGGGTTAACAAAAACTCAGTACCTGGTCGTGCATTTAAACTGCGCACGGTTAAGGTAAACTCGCCGTTTGTTAGCTCTTGCCCTACTTTACCGGTTTGTATTTGATCGCCGTTTTCGTTTAACAATGCAATGCTGTTATTTTCGAGCGCTATTAAGGTAAATGTTTTATCTATTGCCGAGCGCGGTACGTCAAACCTAAATACGTTTATGCTTTCGCCGCCCCATGCATAACTATTAGCCCAAAAGCTCGGCTCGGCTAGGTCGCCTTCTTCCAGTGGGGTAAATTTACGAAACGATCGGCTGCCTATTAATGGAAATAGTTTAGGTTCAACAGTTACATCAAGCTTTAATGAATCAACGGCTTCGCCAATGATGCTACGCGATTTTAGTAGCTCTATTTCGGTTACCGCAGCCGATGTACTTTCAAACATACCTGCCATATCGTCAAAACCAGGAACCGAGGCGCCTCCGTCTTCAACCTGTAGCATTGCAGTTGCTTGATACACTGGGGTAGAAAATACGGCATACACTACCCCTACAAACATAAATGCAGCGGTTATTGCTGCAATAAAATATTTGCGATCTATCAAGGCACCTAGCAGTGCCATTAAATCTATTTCTTGTGTTTGTTGTGTTGTGTTATTTGTGTTTTTGTTTGTAGGCTGGGCATTCATTAACTTTGCCGTTCCTTATAAATATTTTTGCCAAGCGCTACATGCGCTGTCGATTAAAGTGTATACGTGTTCAAATGCTTCTTGGCTTTGGCGATATGGATCCGGAATTTCGGCGTTATTAATCCATTTTCCTAATAAAAATGTTTTACCGCGCGCCTCAGGGTAGCGCGCGTGTAGATCATTTAAATGTCGTTGTTCCATTACTAAAATAACACTGTTTTGAGCTACTAATTGCGATGAAAGTTGGCGTCCTTTATGCTCATCCATATTAATACCGTAAGGCTGTGCAATTTGTTTTGCTGTAGCATCCGCCGGCTTACCTTCTAGTGCGGTAAGCCCTGCCGATGATACTTTAATGCTTTTACCTTCCAGCTTACTTTTTAAAACATACTCTGCAGTTGGGCTTCGGCAAATATTGCCAGCACACACTACTAATACAGAATCAAACATATTTAATTAACCTTTAGTTAGCCGAAATATCGTCAACACTGTCTACCGATGCGATAGATGGTAATAACAAGCTAATTACACGGTTCCAACGTGCTAGCGGTGCCGATGTTACATAAACAATGTCGTGTGGTTGCAACTCAAATTGCTCTGCTAATACTAATGCGGCTGCATTTTTTGCGTGTAGTTGATATACGTCGGCAAGTACGCCTGTTTTTTCAAAGTTACGTTTACGCAGCACAAACACACCATTTGCATCGGCTGTGTTTTCGTTTAAGCCACCACTTTCGCTTAATGCTTCAGCAAGGTTTAAACCATAACGATTAAGTATTACCGAACCTGCTTTTTTTATGTCGCCCAATACAAATACTTTTTGTTTGTCGTTACGGTTTACATGCACAATATCGCCATGCTGTAACAAGCGGTTTTGTGAAATATCGCCATTGGCGTAAAAGTCGTCTAATTGAATTACTTCTGTTTTGTCGCCACGAGTAAAAGTAACTGTGCGCCAATCGGCTGCTTCGGTTAATCCGCCGGCTTGGTTAAGCGCGTCAATTAATGTAAGTGGGATTTCGCTTACTGGGTATACGCCTGGTTGTTTTACTTCGCCTGTTACATAGGCTTTTTGGCTTTTAAATCCAACTATTTTTACATCTACTTGTGGGTCTTCTATTACACGACCTAAACGCTTAACTAGCTCACTACGCACTTCGCTAACTGTACGCCCAGCAGCTTGAATATTTGGCGCGTATGCGTAAGTTATAGTACCGTCTTTTTGAACTCTAAAACCATCAAACTCTGCTGTACGTTGTACTGCAGCTGGTATTGTTAACTCTGGGTGATCCCATACGCCTATACTTAATACATCGCCAGCACCTAATCTGTACTGGTATTTACTTGTATCAACACCTATTAGGCTTGATATTGGTTTAGCTGATTTACGAGCCTGCTTTTGCTCATAAATTAATAATGGGTCAATAATCTGAATATTTACTTCATCGAGGTTTTTCTCAAGGTTAGTTATTTGCTCACCGCTTTCTATCCCTTCAAAGTGGCTACCAGGAATAATTGTACAGCCAGTCATTGATAATAATGTAAGTGATATTGCAAGTGATTTATAGCCAAGAGCCATGGTTAAAGTCCCATTTTAAATTTAAATATTGTGCTGCCCACCAACCTTGGCGAGTACTCATTTTTTAGCGCGGTAATTAAAACACGCCAACCTTGCCATCGCAAGGTGAAGGTACATTGTAAACATGTTTGAGTAAAAAATATTTAACTTCTGAATAAAACTTAAATATTTTGTAAAAAAAATTTATTTTTACTGTTTTATTTTATTACTAACCAAGCCTAACTATTTAATCAGCTTTAATGTTAATTACTGCTTAGCTGGTTTACCAAGTGCCTATTAAAGGTACTTTTATTGCTTTTGGCACGCTTCCGCCCTTAGGTTGCAGTTCCTACGTTCTGATATGTTTTACCAATATTAATACTCACTAAGCCTTATATGACGTTGTTATGGCATTTAAGGTTAACTCTCGCTAATTTACGTTATTTTTATTTCTTTGTTGTTTATGCTCATTTCTATTTGTTTATTAAGTAGCTTAATTAACAAAATACTGCGCATGTCTCCATCGGGCTCTTTATAAATAGCGTCGACATTATTAAACGAGTTGTTATTTACGCTCACTGAATCACCCGTTTTTGGAAGCTGTGATTCTGAGGTATGCATACGTTCGTTTTTTAGTGTTTTAATTAAATTTTCAGGGACTTTTTGATAACTTGATCCATATGCTACAAAACCACCAATCCCTCGCGTGTTTTTTACCGCAGAAAACTTTTCATTGGGTGATTCTAAGCATACAAATAAATAGCTTGGAAATAAGGCTGTTTGCTTAGTTGTACAGCGACCTTTTACTAATTTTTTTGTTGTTAGTATTGGAAAAAAAGCTTCAATATTTTGATTTGTTAAATTAATTTTTGATCTTTCTTCTTGCTGGGGCTTACATACAACTAAATACCAATTTTTCATATTGCCCCTCCACAACTTTAATTGCACATTTTGCAATCATAAACTAAGCGAGCGCAATATTATACTTACCCAAATCCTAATCTGCAATAGTGTTTTTAAGTGAATGCACACTTACATAATTGACTTTTAATTATACAGCGCGTTAAAGCAATACTTACGTTTTAGTGTATGTAAATTAATATGATATATAATACGAGTTAAAGAAATTATAACTTTTTATTAACCTATTTTTAGGGATTAAAAAAACAAAAAACCGAGAAAATAATGTGCTTTAATACTGAGTTTTATTTAAGTTGGAACCTATAATACTCAAAGGTAAATCCCTAATTAATTAACTTTTGGCTACTTTTATAAATTTACAGCTTAGAGGCTAGGGTCTGTTGATCTTTCAAGGTTAAATTTACAGCAGTCTGTTTGGTATTTAGGCAAGGCAGAGCCTATGCAGTGTGGTTATTCCCCATAAATGGGCGATAACGTAGCATTAATGCCAAACAGGCGCTGCCAAAGGGTTCTTCCTAGGGGCTATTTACTCTTTGTTGCTCGGTTTTTACTTAGCCCACTAGGTTACAAATCTCGCGCCGCGATTAAATAGCCCCTAGTTTGAACAAATTTTAATCCGCAAAGATCAACAGACCCTAGTGTAAACATTATTGTAATAGGGTTAGCCATGGCGTAATACCAAACTCTGGGTTATGTAGCTGTGTTTTTATATTACTTTTTGAATGTGCCTTTATGTTTTTTGTACTTTGCTGTAGTGCTTCTACTAGGTATGGATTTATCGCATTAGTATTTTGTTGGCTTTGATATAAAACACCTAATTGGGTTTTATACACACTTGGCAACGTTAAACTGTAGTCGGTGATCTCAAAGTTGGTCATTATTTCTCTGGGTCCTGATAAGCAATCGGCAACTATTGAATAGGTACCTAATGCTATAGCTTCAGCTAGTACATTAGGAAACCCTTCAAAATAAGAGTTTAATAAAAAACAATCTGCTCTGTAAAACCAAGCTGCAACGTTATCTTGGTTCCCTAATAACGTTGCATTAATTTTATGCTTACTAATAATATTGGTCAGCGATTCTTTGTGCTCTCCATCACCAATTATTAATAATTGGTCGTTACGGTTAGTTACTAAATTATATTTATGAAACGAATGTAACAATGAATGCACTTGCTTTTGATCAACAAGTCGCCCGCAGGTAATAAAAGTAAGATCGTTATTATTTGTGGCTTTTGGCTCTATATTTGATTGAGAGTCGGCAGTTATTTTTTGTAAATTAAGGCTGTTATAAATAACCTTTACATTGGTGTGTGAAATATCAAAATTATTTACAAGATCTTGCTTTATTGCATTGGAATTACATATTACTAAATTTGCTTGATTGTATTGGTAGGCTAATATTTTTTTTGCTAAAAAAAGCTTTAAACCACTTTTTGATCCATATTGATTTGATAGGTAGTTTCTTACGTTTAAAAAGGATTTTATTTGGTGCGTTTTTTTACAGCTGTTAATTGCCGAAATAGATAATACGTTGCTCCATTCTAAAAATGAAAATACAGCGAAATAATTTCCATTTTTTATTACACTTTTTAATACGTTATAGCTCGCAAACAACTGGCGTATTTTGCCAATAGTGCCTGAAAAGCTTTTTGTTTGAAGTGGAATATATACAAAATTTAGCGCTTTAACTTTATTTAGCATACTTTGTGTAGGAGTAAACAACGATGTAATTTCGATTGTATTTTCATTGCTATATAGAGAAGCAATTTTTAGCATTTGTCGCTCAGCGCCCCCATTTTCCATTTTATCAACCAAAAATAGTATTTTGTTTTTTTTCATTTTTATTTCCTTGCCAAATAAAATTTTAATTACTCGGCAAAGTCATATTACCAAAAAAGCAACTGAAGCAGTTAAAGCGTAATTTATAATGTATGAGAAAACCATTTTACTTGGCAGTTAACGTGTGGGATGCGCTACAAATAAATACTGCATTTTATTTTCAGGATTTACAAAAAAATTAGCTTTGACTATTATTTGTACATTAAGTGTTTGCTGTATTAATGTTTTAGTGAACGTTGTTTAAACACTTTACTTTTAATTCTTTTTATAAAAGTAAGTACTCTCCAGATGTGCGTAATTAAATAGCTATAGATTAAAAAAACAACTATGAAAAGTATAAAACTAAGGGTTTCACTAACTTGTTCTAAATAGATACCTGTTAGGGTCATGCATAATGATATAGCTGAAATAATTAATAATGTTTGCTTAGGTGTTGCGCCAGCCCTCATAAAAATATGATGCAAGTGCTCTCTATCAGGCTTAAATGGGGATTCTCCTTTGCATATCCTTCTAATCATTATTGCTGCCATATCAATCAATGGTACTGCTACAATCCATAAAGCGGTTACGGGAGCTAACGCTTCTGACGATGGTTGAGTACCAATGCACAATAACCAAATAATTGAAAAACCAACAAGCATGCTACCCGCATCACCCATAAATATTTTTTTATATTTTTTAATGGGCCAGCTTAAATTAAACATTAAGTAGGCAATTATTGCTCCTACAAAAAATACACATAGTTTGTACCACACTAAACCTGCATTAAATAAAAGCACAGCCAAAGCCGAAAATGCAATAAGTGATAACAAACCAACTAAACCGTCAATTCCATCTACCATGTTAAATGCATTTATGCAGCCAACAACAGCCAATACGGTAAAAATAACCGAAAAATGACCAAGCATTATTGGTGTATTAAAAAATACGTTACCTAAAGATACTAATTTATAATCTACAAAAAATATCATTGCCAAAGCTATTGATACTTGTACTAATAATCGAGGTTTTACAGGTAGGTCTTTGTAGTCATCAATAACACCTATAGAAACCATTAACCCCGATAAAAATACATACGTAAGTATATCTGTTGAGGTTGGTAAAAGGATAAATGTACTTATACTTATACCTGCAAACACACACACACCACCCACTAACGGTATTGAGCCTTCGTGTAGTTTTCTATGATTTGGCTGATCGACTAATCCACACTTGGAAGCGATAGGTTTTGCAAGCCATATAAGTAAATAGGTCAACAAAAATGCAATTACTAAAAAAAATAAAATATCAACTAGCATTGTTAACGACGACCCACACCTTAAAGTTAGCTGAGCATTATAAAGTAAGTTAAATATCAAGACCACCTTAAGCTACGAGTTTTAGTAAGGCAAAATATAAGCTAGGTATTATCTTAAAATTAGAACGCTACTTTATTGAGTATAAGTGCTCTTATATTTGTATTTATTAAAAAATATCTCAATAAACACTCCAAATTTGTAGCATTATCAAAGGATATATTTGAACGCCTGCTTAACATGGTTTTTAAAGGGCTAAAACACAGTTTTTGCTATTTGGTTTTATTTAAACTAATTATACACGCCTTTTTTGTCTACGTAGCTTTACACGAAAACGCCTAACAAACTTAACCACATGCCAAATACGTAACATTACAAAGCTATAAACACCAAATACACATAAAAAACCTGCAAACATAATTGATTCATGTATTGCGTACCACTCAGATACAATTGCTATTGTAGAAAAAACGGCACTTAAACAAAAAATAATACACAAGGCTGAACGGGATGAAAAACCGGCACGAAGGAATATATGGTGTAGATGTTCTCTATCTGCATGAAAAGGAGATTGGCCTTTTTTAATACGCCTAATTATTATTGTTGCCATATCTATAAGGGGGACTGCTACAATCCATAAGGCAGTGACGGGTCTAAAGCTGATACTAGCTCCTTGCGTGTTGCTCACCAACAACCAAACAACAGTAAAGCCTATAAACATACTACCAGCATCGCCCATAAATATTTTACGGTAACGCGTTCCAAAAAAGCCTAGATTAAAAATAAGGTATGGAATTAAAGCGACAATAATTAATACCGTAAATAGATTTTCTTGCCCTTTAATAAATAATAAAAATGCAATTGCGCCTAGTGTATTTATTGCCATTGCGCCCAGCAAACCATCAATACCATCTACCATGTTAAAAGCATTAATCATTGCAACTACTGCTATATACGTAAAAAGTAATCCGACATAGCCGAGCTTTATTTCTCCAATAAAAAATAAATTTCCTAAGCTAACAATGTAATCGTCAATTGTGAAAATCATAAATGTAGCAATGATGATTTGGAAAAAAACTCTAAATTTTACGCTAAGGTCATGTTTGTCGTCCATAACACCCAATACGACCATTAACCCTGCAGCACATAAATAACTCACAAGCTCAACATTTACGGGTAACCACATACTGCTTGATATAACAACACTACAAAAAACAGCGATGCCACCAATTAATGGAACATGACCAAGATGCTGCTTTCGTTCATTTGGTTTATCAACTAACTCAAATTTTACTGCAAAAGGTCTGAGTACGCTAATTGCGCATAATGACAATAAAAATGATGATATGACTGCAAAAAAAATTTCCACGCTTCCTCCCTGTACGATGCAGTATAGTAAAATATCTAGACAAACCAATACTATCAGCTTAGTAACAAAATACTAAACTTTATTGTTTACAAAAATTATTTATAAATAACAATCACCGTTTAATAATGACACAAAATAACAGTTAGAATTAATGTAAATTGTAAATACATGTGACCCAAAAAAACAACTATAGCTCAACCCCAAAGATTAAAATAATTACGCATGCTACTTAATTTTAAAATTGGGCTAACGTACTCTCTATTCAATAAAGCCATTGCACTTAAAAATGGGTAGTTGGATGCATGCTTTTATAAAAACTGAACCAGTGCCTAAATAAAATACTTTTAACAATAAAAACAATCATAAAACCTCCTTTTAAAAACAAATGCCAATATACATTTAGTGCCACGATTAACCATAAGCATAGTTGCCACTGGCAACCTACCAAAAGTTAGGTATAATTCGATGATTTTTAGCCTAAGACTAATTTAAGAAGGTTTTGAAACACATGCTTAATAAAGAAGCGCACCATAATTATCTTCCTCCTCCAGAGCTAAGTGAAGTTATATCTTCATTATGGTCTTTCAAAATTTATATTATTATTTTATGTTTTTTTGCTGCTATCGCATCTGCTTTTATAGCAATTAATACTCCAAATATATATCGAGCAGAAACCCTTTTGGCACCCACTGAAAGCTTGCAAGGTCAAGGCAGTGAGGTTTCATCTCAATTAGGTGGCTTGGCGTCACTTGCTGGATTAGGTGGTTTAGATAACAAGGGGTTTAAGACCGAAGTAGCACAAGCTAGAATTTTTACAAAAGATTTTTTATATCAATTTATTAATAATCATGACTTATTAGTAAATATACTTGCCATTGAAAGCTGGGACAAAGAAACCAATAAAATAACGTACAACGACGATATATACGATAGTGAAACTCAATCATTTACATTACCTGAAGATAAAAATTTACATTGGCTTGCTTATAAGGTCTTAAATGACAATTTAATAATTAGTAAGGTTCCTGGTGGCTTGATTAACGTGGCTTACGAACATCCTTCTCCGATCGTTGCTCAATATATTGTAGAACATATAATTAAAGATATTAATCAGTTAATGCAAAATTATGATATTGAACAAGCCAATAACAGCATTGAATATTTAAACAAAAAACTGACTCAAACAAATGTTGCTGATATGAAAACTGTTTTTTATCGCTTAATTGAAGAACAAACTAAAAATAAAATGCTGACAGAAATAAAAAGTGAGTACATATTTACTACCCTTGATCCGGCTTTAGTCCCTGAAGAAAAGTCAGGACCTAGGCGCGCTCTTATTGTTGCGGTAAGTGTTATTTTAGCGGGTATGTTTGGCTGCTTCTTAGGTTTAATTCGATTTTATAGAGCTCGCTAATGCATTCTCCTTTAATAACTGTATATATGCCCACGCACAATCGTGTTAATAACTTAAAACGTGCAGTTCATAGTGTGCAAGCACAAGACCATACTAATTGGCAGTTAATTATTGTTAATGATGGTTCAAAAGATGCTACGGCTGACTATTTAGATTCTTTAGTTTTAACTGATGAGCGGATTATTGTATTTCATCATGAAATAGCTCAAGGAGCCTGCGTAGCAAGAAACAAAGCTATTGAGGCTGCATCAGGTGAGTTTATTACTGGACTTGATGATGACGATGCTTTTACACCGAATCGATTATCATACTTTTTAGAAAATTGGAGCAATAACTATTCGGCCCTCTGTACACCTGTTACTGTGTGTAAAGGACAAAGTAAGGTTGCTCACCATTACTTTATTGGCGAATTAACGTTTAATGACATACTCGTCGTAAATAAAGTAGGTAATCAGTTGTTTTGTAAAACTGCCGATTTAAAATCAATAAATGGCTTTGATCCACATTTTAAAGCACGTCAAGATGCAGATACTTGGGTACGGTTTTTAAAAGCACACGGAAAAGGTAATAAACTCCCAAAATCAACGTATTTACAATATGAAGAACAAAGCCAGTTAAGTATTACTCGATCACCGAGTAGGCTTATTGGGTTTCGCCAGTTTATTGAAAAACACGAAGCACTAATGAGTAAAAGACAACGTAATGCAATGGCTTGTTGGGAATCTATAATTATGGGCCGATGGGTACCTTTATACCTTTTACTAAAATCTGACTCTGATATTTATAAGTATTCTTTAATGCATAATATTAAAAAGTTACTTAGGCGCTAACTGGTGTATATTTTATTGACACCCCGAAAAATAAATTTAAACCTAGCTTAAAGTGATTATTCGTTTTTTAAATAACAATAATGACTATTGCAGATTTATTATTATTCGCAATGCCTACCTCTATACAAAACCTAGAGCTTTATTATGAACCCTCAACTAAATAAAAAAATCAAGTCGGGTGCAGACTTTATCGACACTCAACAAGCTGCATTTAATGCCAATAAATCTACGATAATCTCATTTTTAAATCCGTTTTCTTATTATGAGGTAGCTAAAGAGGCAGTGCTGGTTGAAGAGGTTGACTATTATTTTTCTGATGGCTCATTATTATGTATATTACATAATTTATTTTTACATAAAATAACAAGAGCAAGTTTTGATTACAGCTCAATAGCCGCTCCTTTTTTAAAGATAGCAGAGGCCGAATGTAAACGAGTTGCCGTTATTGGTGCAACCGAAAATGAAAACATTTTAGCTATAAAAGTATTAGAACAACATTATCCTAATTTAAATATAGTCTACAGTCGAAACGGTTATATTGAAGATAACGATATAGTTGTTAATGAGCTAAATGCTTTAGCGGTTGAAATAGTTTTAGTTGGCATGGGAACCCCCTACCAGGAGCGCTTTTCTATTAATTTAAAGCAGACACTGTTAAAGCCTGCTGTAATAATAACCTGTGGTGGTTTTTTAACGCAAACGTCAATTAAAGCTGACTACTATCACCCTTTAATAAAAAAAATGGGATTACGCTGGTTACAGCGTATGGCAATGCATAAACATGTACGCGATAGAGTTTTAAAAGCATATCCAAAATTTATTTTTTCATACTTATATGCAATGCTAAGGCAAAAAATTGCAAAAAAATAATACCTTTAGTAGCTCGGCTCAATTCTTAGTATTATCTACTATTTTTATGTTGTGCTACTGGCCTACTTACATTGTGCCTGCACTTGATGATCATGCTCTTCAAAAAGTGTACTTTGTTATAATGGTAATTTATTTTTTAACCATTACTTTAGCAACGAAAACCCCCCTTAAAGTTCCTAGTGTAGCTTATATTTATTTATTCCCGCTCGTTATAATGATGATTACTTTTTTGTTTAGCATGCAGTATTTTTCATTTTTTCATGTATCGGTTTTAATTAAACCGCTTTTATTATTTTCGTTTGTGGTGTTTTTTTATTCATTTTTAACAACGCATTTTACCCATGCAAATAGCGGTAAAATAAAAAAAGCATTAACTATTATATTTGTATTACAAATTATTTTTATTTTATTACAAATAATTTTAGGCGATATTGCTCCGCTAATGTTATTTAACTCTAAAAAAGTTTACGAAGGGTTTGGCTTTAGGGCACCAGGTACATTTGAGTGGGTTTATATAACATGCTACTTTTTAAGCTTTTTTTTAGCGATTTATATCATTGAGTTTTTCTTTGGAAAGCGAAAACTTTTTGCCTTTGTATCTATTATTCTTGCCTTTTTAGCTATATTTTTATCTCAATCAAAAACAGGTTACCTTGCAACCGTTTTAATCGCCTTTTATTTTACTTTTTTGTCTATGTTATTAAGGCTGGGCATTGCGAGTAAAATACTTATTAGTATGTGTACTCTATTAGTGCTATTTGTGGCTGCGATTATTTATCTTGAGGTTAACCTTGATTACGTAACCCGCTTTGCTGAGCTGATACTGGACGGTAAACTTGATGGCTCTACCTCAACACGTACTAAGCAAACGTTAATAGCGTTACACGAAGGTCTTAATCACTGGTATAAAGGCTCACCAAGAGCGTTGGATGGGATTATTATTGAGAATACGTATCTTGACTACCTATTCCGATATGGCTTATTTGGATTGTGCGCATTTATACTCATGATTAGTAGCTTTTACACTTACTCTCTTATGGTTTGTATTAATGCAAATAAGCTATACCGAAAAGGGTTGCTAAACTTTCAGATGTTTCAACTTAGTGTAGGTTGTCATATAACATTTTTTGCCGCATCTCTTTATTCTTTTACAGGTACACCAATCGATGCCTATAGGTCTGCATTATGGTCATGTTTTGTAATTGCTTTAACAGCCTATATAAACTCATTGATAAAACAACAATCGCAGCCTAATAAAACACCCTAAATATTTTAGTATTAACTGCAAAAACAGCAATATCATTAAATATAAATATTGCTGCTTTCAATTTTTTAGATTGAAATTCACTTAAAAAACAATTTAATTTCAGTGCGTAATTTACAACCTAGTTGATACGGTTGCTTCCTCTAAATAATTATATTGACTTGAGTTCATAAAAATAAGTAAAAACTTTAAAGAAAGCGCTTCGAGAACAGCGTTTTCGTACTTAAAGTACATACCATTACGCATTTGTAGGAAGTAACCACTGTTTACCAAATATCTTAAATTGAATTAGCTTGGCGTTTTTAAGAGCAAATATAAATTACTGTGCCTACAGAAAAGCCCCTCTGTAAAAAACGCTATACCTTACCTTAGAGCAAACTTTTATCGTTACTACGTTAATTCAAGAACTCTGTTGCACTAAGCCTTGGTCGCTACATTATTTATTTTGAGTTAGTTTTTTACCGTAGTTAATACCTGGGATTTCAATAAACCGGTACATAAAATAAGAACATACAATTGTTATTAATAATAATATAGCAGTACTAATAAACCATGTAGTAAAACTTAAATCGAACGAATTTAGAAAAAAAGCAAAGAATGGCAACATAATCACTAAATGGATTATATAAAGTGAATAAGATATTTCTGCTAAAAATTTAGACGATTTATGATTAAATAACGAGTTTAAAATACTTAATGCTTTTTTGTTTTTATTTTTTTCTACACATATCCACCAATAAGAAAATATAAATAGCAAAGGTATTGTCAGTGATTTATTACCTACATATAAAAAGAATAAAACAACTAAAATCAAAAATACTTTAATATATTTAGCACTTTGAGTATTTAACATTAAATAAGCAAGTACTATCCCTGCGGCGAAGTTATGAAATTTAAGCGGTAAATAACTGGGCATAGAAAAATGTAAACCTAAGCGATTAGAAATAAACCAAATAGCAAACATTCCACAGAGTGAGATAGGTAAAAAGATTAAAAAATTCTTTTTTAGAAAAATAAATAGTAACGGAAAAATAAAATAAAACTGCGCCTCTAAGCCTAAACTCCAATCTGGCAATGGTGTACTAAATGCATATTCTGGTATTACGCCAAAAACAAAAGTGATGTGCAAAAAGAAACTTCTAATCGGCTCATCTATATAATACCGAGCCATATCTGTTGAAGTATAAGGTAATATTTCTGCTATGGCTTCGCGGCTTTGCCCTAAGTAGGTAGAGAGTAGTAATGCTATAATTAACGAAATGTAATACGCGGGGGCAATTCTAAAAAACCTTCGAATAAAAAAGTTCTTTAAACCTTTTTTTGTTTCTAAACCTCCGTATAGTTTACTTATTGAGCACTGAAAATAAATTAAGAACCCAGACGCTAACATAAAAGCATTAACAGCTTCTTGCCCTATCTCACCCGATAAAAAACCAGGTCCACCGCCCAAAATGGCAGCATGATGGAAAAAAACCAGCAGTGCCAGCCATCCCCTTAAAAAATCAAGATAACCAATATCGTATTTAGGTCCGCCTGAAGACATAAAAATTAACTCCTAAAATAATGCTAAATGGTGTAAATATACCCGTGAAAAATCAAAAACATTATTTTAGTATTCTTGATTTGAGCGCCCGCATAATTTTTTTGAAATAATAAGGCTTACACCAGCCATAAATATTTATAGGTAAATTAAAAGGTAATCTCCCCAAAAACTCAGATTTAGCTTTAATAACTTTAACTAAAGACATATCCGTTGCCTTTATTTTTTTACTTAAACTAAAACCGTGCTCTATAAAACACCGAGACGAAAATGGTGTAACAAAGTTAATACCATTAATACAGCCATACTTGTGTGGGCTGCTAAAAGCAGCGACTCTATTTTCAAGATAAAAGACGTCTAAAATATCATAATCATTTAATTTTTTATCTAGACTATCTAGATAAGTAGTTGCTTCTCGAATATAAGATTTAGTTAGTGGTAAGGCTGTAATTTTTAATAATAACTCAGGGGTTAATTTTGTTTTATAGGATTTATATGCATTCCAGTAAAAACCACGAATGAATTCACCTCCAATCCCTGTTAGTGAGAAGAAGTCTTTTTTTTCACTATCTATCAGGTTATAACTTTTAAGTGGGTTACCTGCAACTGCATAGCCAACACGAGATAACCAATTCTCTTTATCAACAGTTGATAAGCTCTTATAGTGTGACTTTATAATGCCAACATGATTTAAGTTGAATTTTTTTGCTATGTGTTTAGCTGTAATAAAGTCCTGCTCTGACCCTGGATCGTAATCATAACGAGTCATAAACCTTAATTTATGTTTGTTTTCTAGTGAACAGGCAAGCATAAACCGTGTTTCTTTTCCTGCACTGAGCGCTATTTGTGTGTCACCTTCATTGATATAAGCTGACATTACTTGGCTTACTGATTGAGATATTTTTTCTAAGTGCTGCTCGTCACTTAAGTTTGCTAATTTAGTAAATTTATAAAAGCGACAGGTCTTCTTACTTAATAAACTGTATTCATGATTACATAAAAGACGACGATAATGTATGTAAGGAGTCATACCAAATGGATAGAAACCACCTGAATTTTCATTCAAATTTTGATCTATATCTGCATCAAACTCTAAGCTTTCATTAAAAAAAGATGCAATAACATTAGGAGTAGATGCAATTGCATTTAGCTTTGAATTAAAAACTGCGGGTTGAGACATTAGGGGATCGCCAAAAACGCTCATATCGCTTATATCTACTGCAATAAACCGCCCTGCTAAATCAGTTTTTTTACATCTTAAATTACAATCTTCGTTAATTAACAGACCTGTTTTAAGGTTAATAGCCCACCCTAAAACCAGTAGCTCTTTTTCATATAGCATGACTTTATTAATAGGTAACGAATCATGGTATCTACACTCAATATTGGTTCCTATTACACTATTCAATTTCCAATTTTGAGGAAGCTCGTCAATAAGTGTAGCGTTTGATGTGATAATAAATTGGTGACGCCAATCGACTATTGTTGTTTTTTGCATTTAAAATTCAACCAATAATTAAAAGCTATAAATATTTAATAGTGCATAAACACTTAAAATAGGAAGCAAGATAGTTAATATCGTAGGTAATGATAATTTAATTTCACGTTTAGAAAAATATACTACAGCGAAAATAGTTAAAGCGATTTGTAAAACGCCCATGGCATAACTAAATAATATAAGATCATTCAAGCTTGCAAAAGCAAAAACAATAATCACACTAATAAATGAAGTAATTAAATTCCAAAGAAACTCATGGTCGGCACGCCCTTTTGCTTGGGCTGCTACTCCTAGTACAAACCCTATTGGTCTTAACATTCCTATGATCAATAAGATTGTAAAAATAGGGAGAAACCCTTGATACTTATCCCCTAATACTAAATCTGAGAATATGTAAAAAAAGAAAAATATCATTACAAACAAACCCAAGTTTAAAAAACTTACCTGAGTAACAAAGCTATTTAAGTAACCTAAGAATGCTTTATTATCCTTTTGCATTTTGGCAATGTTTGGATAAAAAAGCCGACCTATTAAGGGTCTTATAAACTTTACAGGTTGTAACACCATTTCTTTTGCGAACGAATAGATACCTAAGGCTTCTAACCCCATTATTTTACCTATTACGATCTGATCTAACTGGGTTTTTAATTGATTTATAATTTGAGAGCCCATTTGATAACCACCAAATTTCAAAGCTGGTTTAACAATAGTCCAATCAACTTGAAAATTTGGGTGCCAACTTTTTTCTGCTAATAAAAGCAGTAGGGCTAATCTAACTATCGAGGTAATTACAACCCCATATACATAAGAAAATAAAACAGATACATCAGACTTAATAAGCAAAAAAGTAACCGCTAACAAACTCATCTTGCTAATAATATCAATTTTAGCTAACAAGATATTTTTACCTGACTTTATAAAGTGGGCTTGATATTGAGCTGCGCCTCCTAACAATAAAAAGTTAACTGACAAAATTAATAAGCAAGTGGATATTATTGGCTCTTCATAAAATACAGATATGGGGTAGGCTAATGCAAACATAATGAGACTAGCAAAGCCGCCTAGGCCTAAATTTACAAAGTGCAGTGCATTTTTTTGCGGGTTGTCGATATCTTGTTTGTGGATGAAGTAACTTGCTAGACCAAAATCTTGTATTAAAAAGATAACTGAAACGACTATATTAACAATCGCAAGTATACCCAACTTTTCAGCATCACCAAAAAATGCAATAAGAAAATAGATAGCAAATTGGCTCAACCCAGCAATGCCTGATGAGCTTAAAATCCATAATCCTTGCTTTTTATTGCTCATACACTTCAACTAACAAAGAAGCTAATTGTTCATACAACATTGATTGTTCGTATTTCTCTTGGATTGTTAATTTTGCCATTTCACGCATTTTAGCAATATTTAGTTCGCCAGTTACTAAGCTAGTAATTGCTTGTGCTAAGGTTTCGGGTGAATGTTCTGGTGCTAATAAACCACTTTTATGATTTGTAATAAGCTCAGGAATACCACTATGATAAGTAGAGACTGTAATTAGCCCCATAGCCATTGCTTCCATAAGTGCAACTGGTATTCCTTCCATATCACCGCTAGGGGCAGTAATAGAAGGCAATAAAAACACGTCCGCACTTTGTAATAGTTTACTTATTTTTTCTTGAGGTTGAAATCCAAGTAATGAAGTACAGTTTTGCAAGTTTAAGACCTTAATTTTGTCCTCAATTGCATCTTGTAACTTTCCGCCGCCAACAATACTATATTCAAAATCTAGACCTTGATCTTTTAAAATTTTAATCGCAGAAAGCGCGTCAAATAAACCTTTTTTTTCAATAAAGCGTGCGACTGTTATTATTTTTAGCGGTTTAGACAATGGAGTATCGAATGCTCTACATTCAAATTGCTGACTATTTATACCCATTCGGTTTACGCGTATTTTTTGTTCCTGACAACCTAACTCTATTAACTTACTTTTCCATAACTCACTAATCGGAAGAATTAAATCACTCGTTTCAAAGAGCCTTTTATAATCCTTTTGAAACACGTTTAATATTGACTTAACCGAAATATCAGAGCCATGGAATACAGTTACTAATTTACCGTTTAATAAATTTAGCTCTTTCATTTTGTTCGCTACAACGCCAGCAGTACCAAAATGGGCAATAAAAACATCAGCTTCATGTATGTGAGTGCTGCAACTCACTATACTGGGTAGCAGTAGTGATTTACTGTGAATACCAAAATGCTTTATATTAAGTGCTTTTATTTTTTTTATTATATTTTTAGGTTTGAGTGTATTTAAAATGCGCTTTGAGCGTATAGTTAACGTACTATCTTTTGCTGATTCATTCGTTAAATACGTTGTTTTTTCAACTAACGAGTAGTCTATAACAGCTTGATGATTGTGGCTAAAATCACCTCTGCGTGTAGCGATAATATTTACTTCATACCCTAACTTGATAAGCCCTATGATTTGGTTTATTACGAAGGTTTCTGATGGCTCTGGGAATTGATTTAAAAAAAAAGTTATTCGCATGTATCACTCGCAATGCTATTTAATGCATTCTTTATCATTTCTCTTACTTTTTGTCTTTCTTTGCCAACTTGAACATTCATTTTTAACTCAACTTGGTTCAAATTATTTAAAATATCTTTTGCCGAATTTAATAAGTCACCATCAAATAAAGACTCTATGTCTTTTGAAAGTTCAGGCATATCAAGTTGAGCCATTATTCCTTTTGATTTATGCTCATAATTTATAGCTATTGCAGGTGTACCAAAATTCATAGAAATAATGGCACTGTGCAATCTAGTACCTATTGTTAAAACGCACGTATTAAGAAACGAACCTAACTCTATATCATTAAGTTCATCCATAATGACATAGCACAGAGCTTGGTTTTTAACTAACGCCTGCACCTTTAATGCAACCATTCGATCATCTCGCTGATAGCTATCAATTCCTGTACATGTTGAACACAGTACAACTTGATAACCATCATTAATAAGCTCATCGATAATTAGCGCAAAACGCTCTTCGTACTGTTGCTGAGTAACACCTAAACGCTTGTCGAATGGCGCGAGCTTTCTAAGTGTAATCGCTATAATAGGCTTCGATTTAGCTAATTCTGAAATATGGCTAGGTAAGTTCACTAATTCGTTTGGTACCAACCAAGCCGTATCTGAGCCCATTTTTACCTTGCTATCGGTAATAGATGCTTTATGCATATAATCAAGACTTAGGCTCTCTCTTAAAGCAAGCCCATCGACTGATGAAAACACTTGGTTTGCAAGTTTAGCGTACTTACTGCTATTAAATGGTCCAACCGAATGCCCTAGCATAAATAACTTTTTATCTGCTATTAATGTACATAAAGCATGTTCAAACTGAGCAGGTCCGTACAAATCAACAAAAAAAGAACCACCAACCTGAATAACAGCATCATACTGATTTAACGTATTAACATGCTGTTTGATGTGCACTGGTAAATTTTTGAAATTTTTAGCTTTAAGTTGCTTAGCTAGTCTATAGCCTAAAAATCGACGACTAACCTTTTTCCACAAGCGTTCTTTAAACGAACCACTAGATGAGTGATATTGATCTAGTGGATCCATTTGTAGGCGTTCACTCAATAAGTAACTAGAGCTGACAGGAAATCGACTGTAGATATCTAATTCTATATTAGGTACCTGCTTTCTTAGCTCGGCGATTAAACCTCTTAAAATAGCTCCGTCACCTCTATTTCCACATGTGTGATTACCTACTAATAATAACTTCATTTACTCACTCATTTAATTGTTATTGGTGTACTGTATAACTCAGTCATAGCTTCACTAAACTCGTCAACTTCGCTCGAGTTATTAATTACTTTGGTCGTGATTAACATAACAAGTTCTGTACGGCCTACCGCGTCATCTTTTGTTTTGAAAAGATTACCTAAAATTGGCAGCGTACTTAATCCTGGTATGCTATTACCTTTATTGTCTTTAGTTTGCTGAATTAGACCACCAAGTGCTACTGTTTGACCATCTCCAGATAAGATTTCTGTTGTAATAGAACGATTGGTGATTGTAGGAGAGCTGCTACCACCTAAGTTATTTGCGCTCGCATTACTTACCGACATTGAAACACTTAAGCTTATAACTCCTTGAGAGTTAATTATTGGTGTAATTGTAACGTTTACGCCTGTTGAGCGATACTGAACAGAATTAGACACCGAGTTATTGTCACCAACATTTTGTACAGTTTGCGTAATAATTGGAACCTGATCACCCGAGCTAATAGTTGCTGATTCTCCATCTCTTACTATTAGGTAAGGGCGTGATAAAACACGAGAATCACTTTTTGTAGAATTCCAATTTAAATTAGCCTGCCAGTTACCACTGAGTACTGTACCTACAATACTGCTTGGTGAGCCTGTAAAGTTAGTTAAAGGACCGCTTGAAGGCTCAAGCCCTGTATTTTGGTAAACCCAGTCAATACCCGACGATACAGAATCACTTAATGTTACCTCTAAAATAGTAACATCGAGAATAACTTGCCCTGGTAGTACATCCATTTTTTCCATTAATGATTCTACTAAACGATACTCATCGGTCGTGGTATAAAAAATCAATGCATTTTGTTGTTTATCAAGACTAAAGCGAATTGGACCTTCGCTTGATACACTTCCACGGTTTCTGCTGTCGGCTCCATCTGAACCAGAATTAGAATTAGAACTACTATTAGGGGTATTCGTTTGCCCTAGTAATAATGTACTAATTGATTCAAGCATATCTTCAGCTTTTGCATATTTAGGTTTGTAGATAAAATATTGTCTTTCGTCACCCGCTATTGGTACATCTATTTTATTTGCCCAAAAAGTAATACGATCGATTATTTTTTCACTCGCTGCATAGGCTACAAATGCGTTAATACGAGGAATAGGCACAAATGAAGCATCTCCAGCTTGTGACACTTCCATACCATCTTCAACAAGTAATTTTTCGATTTGTTTAATGCCTTCAATAGGTGAGATATGCGCAAACTCAATTAACCGAATTTGTCGTCCATATGCTCTAGGCACATCTAACATATTAACTATTTTCATTGCTCTTAATATTTCAGTTCTATCACCTTCTAAAATAATTAATTTTTGTAATGAATTTACAGTTACTTGCGCAGTAGATAGCTTTTTCATAATACTTGTTATGTTTCGGCTACTGCTATAAACGTAAGGAACAATTTGGGTAATTGCCCCAGACATTTGTGGTATATCAATTTCTTGATTACCAATACCAATAGCAATGGAGTTTTTTTGATCTGATGATGTTGTTTTTGATAAATATAAAATATTGTCTTTTCTGAGAGCTCTAATTGAGCTTTCTTCAAGCGTTTTTATAACTACTTTATAAAAGTCGGTTCTTGGTATTTCTGTAGAAATATTTAATGTTATTTTGTCATTTGAAGCAGCTAAGCCTGGTGCTACTACGTAATTAAGACCTAGAAGTTCGTCGAATACGCGGCTAGTAAATTCCTTGATTGATATTTCATCTGCCGAAAATGTAATAGGTGCTCCGCTTAACGCAGGTGATTTTTTAGCATCTTCTTTTAAGCGAGTAATACCACCTAAATCTTGTATTTTTAAAGAACTGAAATCATTTCCGTTTTGAGTTTCTTCCTCTTGTCGGACTATATCGCTATTTTGCTTACCTGTACTTTTAAGTATGGATCTTTTTACAGAGATCTTATCGTCACTAATCAAACTTTTTTTATCATTAGTACTTTTTGTTGCACAACCTGAAATGGTTAGTGCTAATAAAACTAAAAGAGATCCCTTTAATGGTTTGCTAATCATTTTGTTACTTCCTCAACACCATTTGTTTTTGTAATACTAATTACTTGTGGTTTATACATTTTAAGCTGTACAGTTTGACCGCTATTTAGCAACTTAACCTCTGTAGCACTGATCTTACTCAGCTCTAAAGATTCAAACTTATCGCCTTCAATGACATCAATTGTATCCTCTCCTGTCGGAGTTTTTAACCGTAAGCGAACCTTTGCCATATCACCACTGGTATATATTGCCACCAACGAGAGCGTTACTTCTATGATATCGGGCTCTACGATATCCTCTTTATTTTTACCTATGTATTGATAATCTACACCGAGTGTTTTAGCTAACTGCTCAATATCAAATTGTTTTTGTGAAACTCTAGACGTTTCTAAATTAAATGAATTAACCTCTTTTTTATTACTATTATCATCACTTAATAATAAAAAATCGCTTACCCATACGAAAGCCGCAATACATGCGCATAAAAGTACTAATATATTTCTCATGATTTTTTAAATACCCGTACAAACTCAATATTTGCAGTTACTTGATCAGGTATAGCTTTATCATGTATTAGTGACACTTGCCTTACCCTATTTCCATCTTGAATATTTTCAAGCTCATGGAGCAAATTAAGTACTTGATTGTAATCCCCTGATACGTTCAGTTGCCCTGCATAAACAGAATAGGCAGTATTAATTTCCACCTCTCTAAAAGGTGCTTTATTATTTATGTTTAATTCATATCGGGCAACAGCTTCATCGACTATTTGTAACCAAAGTAAAGATGGCTCTTGGTTTTTTTCTAAAACAGGTAGCCCTGAGAATTCTTTTGAATTAGCTTCTAGTTGAGCAGAACTATTTTTTAATTCCTGCTCTGATGCCAAAACAAACTCTTGTTTAGCCACAATCTTTTTTAAACCTTCGAGTTCTTGTTTATTAGTATCTAGCCAATCGAGCCAAGGAAAAATTAAAAACTCAAAGCTCAAAAGTAAAGCTATTAGCCCTACTCCCCATTTTTTTATTGATATAGATGATGTATTCACTTCCATGTAACCTCAATGGTAAAAGACTCTGATCCCGTTTTATTTTTTGTTACAGCTCTTGAAAACTTAGCTTCTTTAACCGATTCTGTTTTAATTATCTGTTCTAATACTTTGGTCGCTGAATTTTCTGATGTGCCAAATATTTCAACACCTTTAGTTATTAATTTTACTCTTTCAATAAAAACACCTTCGGCATCTATATTGATTAAACTTAATTTATTTAAGACATTTGGATTATCTTCTAAAAACTTTATAAAATCAGACGTTAATTTAATCTCTTTAATACGATTCTGCCGTTCTGATAACACTGCATTAACGGCGGTTTCGTTATGTGTTTTTATTCCTTGGTAATGATTAATTGCAACCATTAAATACACACTTAATAAAACAGCGGTTATGCTAAATATAGAACCAACTGCAATTAACAATTTACGATTGCTAAGCTTTTCAGGTTTATTATCTGCCTTTTTATTACTCAAAAATAAACCTATAACTTGCAACCAATTAATTTTACTTAGTTGGTTTTCATAATTAAATGAAGGCTTAGCATGCGTAATTAAAAGAGGCTGTGCCTCTGTGTCATCTGAAGCTGAATACAATGGAATAACAACACGACATTCTTCTGGTATCTTATCTAAAATAGATTCAGGAACAACAAAATAAGAAATAGTAAATTGATTACTCGATAACTTATCTATTGACCAAAAAAAACCACCTTCCATTGGAGGCAATTGAATTTTTTCTGCTTGAATGATATTTTTTATTTCTGTTATTGGTGTGTTTTCGTATGTTCGTGTAGTAGCCCAAAATAAATTACGATCAATTAAGCACGCTGTCGCTAAAGTAACTTTTGGCTTTTTTTTCTCTGTTTTTGATACAACACTTTCTGTTGTCAGATGGTATTTAAAGTGGCAAAAAGCCGAGGGTGAACCTAACTTCTTTAAGAAATTTTTCATTATCTAAAAATCAGCTCTTCATCTGTTATAGAATATGGACTGAAAGAATCCTGTCCCCGTAATAGTATAAACTTTTTTGTAATTGAAATATTTTTGTTTGAAGTGATTTTGATCAAAAAGCGTCCGCTAGGGTAATTCACACCATCCGCTGACGTATTTTGAGCACTTTGCTCCAAAATTCCTAAGGCAGAGTATAAAGATTTAGGCATAAATTGTCGAACTATGTACTCCGATGCATATAATGTAATATATGGTTTTATTTGTTCATAAAGATCTTCACTTCCCAATATATAAACTAGTTCTTTAGATTTTTGAATAACACCATTTTTAGGGAGGTAGGGCTCACTATAATCACCACGTTCAGCGCCTTCTAAATGCTTTAGGTTATCTTGATCCTGCCAATCATCCAAACGATCACTAATTCTAAGCAGCTCATCTTGACTTACGCCTTGATTAAGTAATAAAAGATTAAAGTCTGACTTATTAAAAGGTACAAGTGACACCAAACCACTTATGTCTTGAACTGACACGCTATAGTCTGCAAGTTCTTTTGTTTCACTAGCCAAGTTTTTTGTAAAAGCATTTGTGACTGATTGACCTTGAAAGTCATCTCGAGGACCTAAAATACTAAATGAAGTAGTCATGTAGCTATAAATTAACTCTGCTTGCGCGTTCTCTAAGCTTAATTGAGCATCTGTACTTTGCTTCAATATGCCAGCTAATCGAGCGTTATTTTGCCCTTGCCCTGTCATATAAAGCATAATTACAGCCATAACAGCAGTAATCATTAAAACAATTATTAAAGCGACCCCTTGATTATGTTTAGCCTTCGAAAGCATTTGTTGCTCCCTGCTCAAAAGAATTTAACTGCGGTATTTTTAACATAATTGCAGATTGCTCTCGTGTATTTATTTTTATATAAAGAGGTAATATTTTTCTTTTTTTTGCTGAAAATACATTTGACCACATTGGTTTAGGTTTTACAGCTATACTAAAAAATTCTGAATAATAATTACTTAATTCAAAGCCATCTTTCCAACCAAAATAACTAAACTCTACTCCCTCTCCTTGCATATATATAATCGGAGATTCACAACTAAGATCCTCTCGGGTTATGTTATCAAGTAAAAAAGAGCCATATTCAGCTTCACAATACTCTAGGCGTTTATTACGAATACTTAATGTAATTACAGCCATAGGTGAATCAACCTGTATGGGTTTATCAGTTATAAATGACACACTATTAGAATCACCTTCAAAAAAAGGCACCTGTTCATTTAATTCTGTGCGGTATATAAAGGGGATAAGTGAACGTATTTGTTTATTAATTAGTTTTACTGTTGTTAGCGTTTTAACCTTGTAACTTTTGTCTTCCTTTGTAAGGGTCGATAATGAATACCTATAACTGGTAACTGATAAGGTCATCACTAAAGAAAAAATAACCATTGCTACAAGCACTTCTACTAATGTAAAAGCTGATTGATTACATTTATTGCTTCCAATATACATCTTTAAAACTCAATATTTTTTTATCATCTTTCGTAACAGTAACTTCATACAGCACTATATTGTCATCTGTCGTGGTAGTTGTATTTTCGGACTCTGAGGATATAAAGCGTATGGCTGGTTGAGAATTTAATACAGATAAGACCCATGTATATGTACTATTTTTTATATCGTAGGTTCCCGCTGATACGTTTTGATACTGATACTGATAGCTCACTTCATCGCGAATATACTCGGCTAATAATCCACGTTCAACATTATTCATTAAACGCTTCTCATGTAGTAAAGATGAGCGCATAACAAAGCTAATGGCACTAACGGCTATAAATAAAATAATAGAAGCAATTAATACCTCAATAAGGGTCATCCCTTTATTATGCTTCAATTTTCTCACTTTTATTTGTTCCCTTAGAGGTAATCACTAAGCTAATTTTTTTAAAGTAATTATTGGCATTAAATACATGCGTTACAGGGGTTAGCGTAAATGTTTTAAAGTCTATACGTTTAACCAAATGTCCCTTTGTTTCTCGCTCATTCGGTTCTTCATTTGTATCAGGTGCCACAACTGCTAGCTCTGTACTAATAATATTGTTGTCATCAAGTTTCTCGTCGTCTGCTTTTTTTAATGGCTTATCTTCTTCATAAACTTCTAAAAAATTATCAGACACAACCAATGTTAATGAGCCTCCTTTATAAACGCTATACTCTTTTGTAAACGTTATAATTGATGCTAGTTGTTTTTTTTCGCTGTAAAATTTAGCTTGATCAAATTGCTGCCACATATTAGGCAAAACAAATGAAGTAGTTAGACCAATTAAGACTAAAACTATGAGCAGCTCTATTAATGTAAAGCCTTTGTATTTAGAAAGAGACATCGTTTATCGATACTATACTTAGTAACATTGTTATTACTACAGAGCCAACAACTCCACCCATAACTAAAATGAGTAAAGGTTCTAACATTGCTGTAAACCTGATTAGCCATTGCTCAAAACTCAGTCGTGCTCTTTCTGCTATCTCAGTAAAAGAGCTTGTTAATGTGCCACTCTCCTCACCTACCGATATTAATGAAATACCAATATCATCAAAGAGTGAAAGCTTTGCCAATTCATCGCTCAAAATGCCACCAGATGACACTGTTACTACAATTTTTCGGAGGCTTTTTTTTAGTTGAGGGTCTAAAACAGTTTCACTTGCTAGCTCTAAACCATTAGACAAGCTCACACCGCTTTCAAGGGTAAGCTGTAAAGAGGTTGCAAAGCGAATACGATCAGACTGCTTTACAATAGTTTTTATAAGAGGGAGCTTAACTGTCGCTTGAATCATTTTGAGCCTTAATTCATGCTTTTGAAAAGCAAAAACAGCGCCAGTTATCAGTAAAACAATACATATTAATAAATGTATCTGATAATTTTGTATCCATTTTGAAGCATCCATAAGTAATTGCGTATAACTTGGTATATCACTTACCGATTCAAACATTGTAGACATACTCGGTATAACAAAGTTAAATATTGCCCAAATTGCGAGTACGCAAACTATTAGAATAAAAAACGGGTATGTAATTGCTTGAATTACTTTATTTCTGAGTGCATTTTGAAATAACAGATTTTGACTTAATCGGCTAAATACCTGTGGTAAATTACCGGTACTTTCGCCAATTTTAACCATTTCAACAAACAAAGTAGAGAATGTTTCTGGTCGTTTTCCAAGAGCATCACTCAATAAAGCCCCTTGTTTTATATCTGATAAAACCGAAGCCCATACTAAACCAATTGCTGACTTTCGATTTGATTTAACTAATACAGAAAGTGCTTTATCTATTTTTAAGCCATTTTTTAACAATGTAGAAAGCTGATTAGTCGATTGCTCTAAATCAGAGAGTGTTATTCTTTTACGTTGTATTGCTTGGGAAACCGCACTGACTTTAATAACTAATTTATAGTCTTTTCTTAAGTTAGAAAATGCTTCCTTTTCACTCTCTGCGGTGATCTCTCCATTAACCAATTCTCCGCTATGTGAGTATGCTTTAAACTTAAAAAGCTGGCTCATCCCGCAACCCTCATAACTTCCTCAATCGTTGTAATCCCTTGCAACGCTTTTAGTAGTCCATCTTGCTTTAAGCTTCGTAAGTTTTTATCAGCCATTAATTGATAAAGATTATCTAATAGCTTTTCATCTTTAGGTATTCTTTTAATATCACTATCACATGGTAAATACTCTAAAAATGCAACTCGACCAGCATATCCACTGTTTTCACATTCCTCGCATCCTACAGCTTGGTAGAGCCCTTTTTGATTAGGCACTGTAAGTTGATGTAATGAATACTTTTCATGAAAATGTTTACTTTCTTCAGGACCTAGCGGCTGTTTACAGTGACTACATAGTGTTCTTGCTAATCGCTGTGCCATTATAGAAACCAAGCCTGCGTTTAATAAATACTCTTCAATACCTAAATCCATTAGACGTGTGTATGCAGAAGGGGCATCGTTTGTGTGCACGGTACTAAACACTAAGTGACCTGTTAAAGCTGATTGTAGCGCGATTTTAGCAGTTTCATTATCACGGATTTCACCAACCATTATTACGTCAGGATCTTGTCGTACTATACTTCTTAAACCAGCCGAAAAGTCAAAACCTATATCTGAGTTAACTTGAACTTGGTTTACACCTGGAAGTTGGTATTCAATAGGATCTTCTAATGTGATAATTTTAATATCTGGCTTATTTATTTGATTCAAAAATGAATATAATGACGTTGTTTTACCTGAACCAGTGGGACCCGTCATTAAAATAACGCCTGAAGTTCGTTTAAGATCTTCATTTATAAAGGCGATCAGATCTTCAGAATATCCTAATTTTTCGAGATCAAACTTAACTGCATTTTTTATTAAAAAACGCATTACCACACTTTCACCAACACCAAGTGGTAAAGTTGAACAACGAATATCTAAATCCGTAGAACCAGCTTTCATTTCTATTTTACCATCTTGTGGGCGACGCTTTTCAGCGATATCCATACCAGACAATATTTTTATTCTTGAAATAACAGCTAATTGTAAACTATATGGAATAGGGTCGGCTTCTTTTAAAATACCATCAATTCTGTATCGCGCACGGTAGCGACCATCAACAGGTTCAATATGTAAATCTGAGGCCCCTAATTTTACGCCTTTATTTATAAGGCTATTTACCAAGCTTACAGTAGGTGCTCCAAGCGCTAGCTCTTTTAATACAGCTACATTGTCTGAGTACCCTACAAGTTCAGGTTGTTCTTGTGACAAAGCTTTAAATTGCTCGCTAAGTAATTCAAAATCTTTTTTTGTTAGTGCATAAAATTCAATATCAAAATCTAAAAACCGTATGTAATCTAAACCATCTTTATTATGAGGAGAGGTGAAACCTAACTTTAAGGTCTTACCTTCGATCCCTAAAGGCAGCAAATGCGCAGCCAGCAAGAACTCGCTATTCACGTTACTTATTTTTTCTATACTGCCTTGCTCTAACTCAATTGGACCAACCCATTCTTTACAACCGAGTAAATTTGCATACATTGCACACAATTGGTCTTCATCGATCCAGCCAGAATTTAGTAAAAGTATATCTAGCTTTTCGTTTGTAGTTGTTTGATATTCAAGCGCCTGAGACATTCTATTTATATCAATGAGATTGTGCTGAGTTACATATTCCCTTACTTTAGTGTTCCACATCAGCGTCTTCACCCTCGCCACCTGGCTTGCCATCTCTGCCAAAACTTTTTAAAGAGAACATATCGCCATTTGTATCTGAACTTGCACTATAGCTGTATTCATTTCCCCATGGGTCTAATGGGATTTTTTGTGGGAAGTAAGGACCATCCCAAAGCTTATTAGAGCTGCTTAATAATTCATCTAGTTTAGTTGGATAATAACCAATATCTAAGCGGTATGAGTCTAGCGATGTCGCCATTACCTGCATTTGTGCTTTAGCTGTGCCTTCTCTAGCAGAGTCGACTTTACTGAACATTCTTGGGGCTACAATGGAAGCTAAAAGGCCTAAAATCACCATTACAATTAATAGTTCTACGAGTGTAAAACCGACATTTTTAAATTTGTATTTCATAATCAAATCCATGAAGTGTTACTAATAATACGAATAAAAAGGGAGCTTTAAATTCAGCTCCCAAATTTATCATAGCCACGCAGTAATGTAACTACATAAACTATTTAGATTGACGTACCTTGTCGATTGCTGATTCAAATTTTTCTAAACTACCAGAACCAGAAATAAGTTCGTAATTTACAATAGAGTTACCTTCCTTTTTACCAATGATAAAAGTTGGTGTAGAAGTTAAACCTAGTTCAGCAGCATCTTGTAAAGAATGCGTAATAATATTATGAATACCGGTATCGGTTAAACATGCGCTAAATTGCTCTTCGTCTAGCTCAAAATCGTTAATTATCTCAGCTAATGAGTTTTGCTCCATTGAGTTACCAAGTTCAAATAAACGATTTTTTACACCTTCGTACTGCCCTTGATTATAGGCACAGCGAAGTGTAACAGCTGCGTAAGGTGCTTTGGGATGCAAACTAGCTAATGGTAATTCCCTTGCAGAAACAGCAACTTGGTTAGTATCAACAAACTTAGCCTTAAAATCAGGCCATACGGTTTGTTGAAACTTTTTGCAGTATGGGCAATGTAAGTCGGTAAACTCTATCATCACAATTTCAGCATCTTTAGAGCCAATAAATACAGCATCTGATGACAATTCAATTTTTTCTGGACGAACTAGCGAACCTAATCCAACTTTAACGGCAATTTGTCTTTGAACTTCTTTTAATTGTGCAAGCTCTTGTTTAAGTTCTGTGTTTTCGTTGTTTTGTACCGATTGACAACCAGATAAAATAGCGACAAAACAAAGTAATAATAGTTTATTCATTAATATTCCTTATTTTCAACAAAAAAAACCCCCGCAAAAGCGAGGGTTTATCGGCTAATAATTAACTAGTTGTTAATTATTGGCTCCACTCATTTTGGTCAAGTACAGGCATTACACGGTCAGAAGCACCGGCTACACGTTGTACAGCTACACCGTGAACAAGGTCACGTGGTGCAGTTACAGTGAAAGTCAATGAATGACGTTTACTGTTTGAAGTAGTGTTAGCGCCTAAAGCACCTTCAGAGTAACCACCGTCTGCGCCAGTGTAGCCTTTTTGAGCTACAGCTTCTTCAATAAGCTTAGGTACAAAGTAAACAACAGAAGACTTAGCAGCAACAGTACCAAGTTTAACAGCAGTTACTTTACGGTTGTTAGTATTACCATTAGCAGACTCACCGAATACATCAACAGTAACTTCTGCAGACTCATCATGTTCGTTAGTTACACGTACAAAGTTACCTTCGCCGTTTACAACGTAAGGAACTTTAAGTACAGCACCGTTAACGCCAACTTCATGAGATACTTTGCTAAGCTCACAATGGTCGATGTAATCTGCGTTACCAAAGTCTAAAGTATAATGAGTATTAACATCGTAGTTAAAGTTCATGATACCAGTAGCTGAAGTATTAGTTACCGCGTAAAACATTTGGTTGTAATCAGCACCAAATAAGTTACTAGTAGAAGTTTTAGCGTTTGTTTCAACATCACCACCAGTTGCTTCAGGAGTGAATACGTCAAGTGCATACGTTTCGTATACTGGAGCAGTTGCTTTAGTTAAACCAAAGTCACCCCAAGTAGTACCAATTTCAACTGGCTCTTGAGTTGCTAATACACCTGTAGCAGCTGTACGAGAGTTGAAAAGACCCATATCTACAGTAGTACCAGGCATTACTGAAGCAACAAATGAAGTTTCTAGTTTATCAGAAACAGTTAATACGATGTTACGGTCTAGAGTAGCACCACGGTCGTAGAAAGCAGTTTTGTAAATTACTTGATTTTTTCTAACAACAAGTTGTTTAGAAGCATCAGCATCAAAAACAAACTCTGTACGTGCTGTAACAGCTTGACCAGCAGCATTGCTGCTTTCTGCGTTTACATCACCAACAGCTGTTGTACCGTCTTGGAAAGCATAAAACTGTGGAGAAATATCTGCGATCTTAACGAATGAAGATACACCACCTTGAATACTGAAACCAGTACCACCATCTGAGATAGCTTCAGTAGCTCTGATGCTTACTGATTTAGATGTAGTTGCAGTAGTACATTCTTCGTTAGCAATTTTGATACCAATTGGATCAACAGCAAACTCGTTACCTGTAGCTACACGAGAGAAAGCTAGACGAGTACCAGCGCCAACAACATTATCTTTTGTAATGATAGTGATAACGTTAGTACCATCAACTGTACCATCTGAAGAACCGATAGCTTCAATATCGCCGTCGTCATTTAATTTAACTAAATGAACTTGGTTTGCATTACCGTCAAAAAGAGCACCAGTAATTTCAAATTCAATTTTAGAACCACCTGGGATATCGGTAGTTGGGATGTAGATGATTTGCTGATCACCAAAAGTACCATCGCCTTCGATATCATCGAAATCAATGCTAAGGTTACCAGTTAATTCATAAGCAATGCTTGTTTCATTAAGAGTTTCTAAAGTTGCTCCACCAGCAGTTGTACGCGGTGTTACACAAGCTGCGCCAGTGTACTTAGTGTCAAATGCAGAAACACCAGTGTTATCAGCATTTTTGTAAACTTCAAAACATGCTTCCGTACCAGCGTATACATTACCTGCTAAAACAGCTGTTACTGCTGCAGGGATTAGAGCGATTTTTGAAAAGCGCTTCATTTTTATCTCCTTGACCATTTAATTAGTACCCGATGGGTACAGTTCAGTTTTAAAATTTATTTTCGTTGTTTTAAATTAAACAACGAAAACTAATATTCTTAAACTCTTCCAATACTCCTCAAATGAAGTATCAGTTCGAGGTGGGGCAATTATGATAACTTAACCACATTAATTCAAGGTTTTATTAAAAAAAATACACATTTCGTTCAAATAAAAAGCTAAAAAAAGGAATAACCTATTGATTTTAATTAAACTTAAAGCATTAACTTTTTTTACAAAGCACTTAATGCAGCAACCGCAACACCTAGTTGGTATAACACTTGAGTTGCCTTACTCCAAAGGGTTAATTTATCCATGTGTTCGGCGTCTAAAGGCACCACTATTGTATCGCCAGGCTCCAGCAGCTCTGACTCACTAGCTGCAAACCAATTACCTTTATTAGGAATTTTTACTGAGCCATTCGCCTTTATTACATAAATACGATCTTCTGCAGCTCGAGATTTCATTCCCCCACTTTGATTAATGTAATCTTCAATATCAATTCCATTTTTAAATAAGTGAGAAGTAGAATAATTAACCTCACCAATAACACTAATCGAGTCACGCTTACTCGGCACGAAAAGCTGATCGCCATTTTGAAGCACTAAATTTTGTTGATTATTCACTATTAATGGCAAATCAATCACAAGCCGCCCGACTGCTTTTACACTTGCTATATCACTTAATAGCTTGGTCATATCGTCGTAAGATAATGAACTTCCTGACTCTGAGTTTTGAAAGCTCTTTGATGCTATATCTCTACGTAATTCTGATGATAAGCGCGCTAGTTGTTCTTCTTCTTGCTGCTTTATTGATTTACGTGTGAATACCGCTGCTTTTTGCTCTGCAAATTGTGAGAAACCACCTGCACGTTTTAGTAAATCATTTAACGTTTCACCTCTGCGAATTGTATAAGTACCAGGAAACCTTAGTTCACCTTTTAATTCTACTTTTACATTTTCTTGCCAGTTAGGTATTGCAAAAATATTAACACTGTCTTTACTACGTAAAGTTATATTATTTTCTGCATTTCCATTAAAAACACTTTCTAAATCAAATTTGATATGTTCTATTTTTGATGTATCGGAGCTAACTACACGTGTTATTTCAGCCTGCTTAATATAGGCTGATTCTAAAAGACCTCCTGACGCAGAAATCAAGTCACTTACTTTTCCGCCAATCATTAATGGATATATACCAGGATAAGTTACAGTCCCAGCTATCTCGACTAATTGCATAGAGTTATTAAATGAGGCTTGCTGTTTTAACTTCGCTATAATTGGTTCGAGTAAGTTATGACGACTGAATAGTGCATAATCTTCAGGCTTAAGTTCTTGGTCCTCTTCCGCTTTACGCTTTGAAAACTCGGCAATAGTTAGTATTTTATTATCATCTAGAACTAATTCTTCGCCTTTTTCATTTATGCCAATATATTTTTCAAACTCTTTTTTCTCAAACTCATGCCATTGCTTTGCTTTTAATTGCTCTTGCTGTTGCTTTTGACTTAAAGCCATATTCTCAAGTGCAACTAGCTCTGCTTCTTTTTCTTCGAAGCGACTAAAAACCATGATTTTGTCATTTGCTTGAAGTTCAAAATCGTTATCGTCATTTTTTATAATCGCCTGCGCTACATCAAATTGATAAATGTCGATATCACCATTTATATTTACTTCTCGAACGACTAAGCCATAACTTAAATCAGCCTGGGGTAGTAAATCACCTCTAACCGATTTAAGTACATCAGAAATACGTTTCCCTTTATACCATTGGTAATTGCCAGGTCTAGCTACAGCGCCAATAAGGCTAATAGAATTTTTATATTGTAAGCTTATTGGGTTAAAGCGAATTTTATCACCTGCTTGAGGGATATAGCTTATATTATTTTTTGAAAAATCAATCGATAATATCTCTTTGCGCTGGTGACTAAAGCGCTCAACGAATACGCTTTGAGCATAGGCATCAGGTTTTAATCCTCCTGCCATATGTAATAAATCTTTAGCTGTTTCGCCTTTTTTAAGCTCAAATATAGCAGGGCGTTTTACCAACCCTTCAACTGTAACCTGTGCGCCTACAGCTGGTATAAAAACAACATCAGCCGGCTGTAATACAATATCTTTACTACTATCACCATTAATAAGTAAATCGTAAAGATCAAAATTAACGACAACTTTACCCGCTCTTTTAACTTGGATATTTCTTAATGAAGCAATGTCTGATACACCACCACTTACAAATAAAGCATGAGAAATAGTTGTTAAAGGAGATACGCTATAACTTCCTGGTTTATATGCTTCTCCTAAAACTAAAATTCGCATACTACGCAGCTGTCCAAGTGAAACAAAAGCTTTGACACCTATAATTTCTTGCTCAACTTTAGCTTTAATTAACTCTTTAACCTCAGAAAAATTTAATCCGGCTACATCGACAGGGCTTAGATTTGGGATACTAATTCGTCCTTCGCGATCTACCGTTACATCAAAGCTATTACTCTCTTTACCGTAGAAATTAATAGTTAATTGATCTCCCCGCCCCATTAGGTAGGTATCAGGTACAGCGGCGTTTTCACTAGGCATAAACGTTGTTGGCTCACCCGCAAACAAGTTATATCCGTAAGGTTTGACCTCTTCAATTTGAGGTTTAAAACGATCCTCGTCGGTTAATTCTTCTTCTTTTTGTTCCGACCGTTGACCTATTGTTGGCTGGTTTTCTAAACTACTTTGAGTTTCCGATTTATTAGTACCTGCGATCGTCGATACATCTACACCATATTGCTCGGCAAGTGCCTCTTGTTGAGCTTTTGGTAGTTTCTTAAACTTTTCTAGCTGTGCCGCCGTAGGCGTAAAAGCCATTAAATGGAAACTAGAAAGTAATAATAAAAAACTAAAACATCGTTTAAAAACATTCACTGGTAAGTATATCCCTAAATCAAGAACCAAAATTTCCCGCTATAATACATTATTTACTTTTAAATAGAAGCTCCGAGCCATAAAGACTAAAGTGTGTAATTTTTAAAATAAGTAATTTTAAAAATTCCCTTGTCGCATCATGTAAGGTTGCTTTTATTTAGTTACACTATCTCATTATGATACGTGTTTTTATGTTTAGACTAAGTTAATCTTGTACAGTTTGACTATCGAATATGAACAGTAAGCAACCAAATGCAAGGTGTATCCTATTAAGTATTCCCTAAGTCGATTTACTTTTATTACCAACAAAAAATACGTATGCGCTAGCTTTACTCTATTTTTAAAGACGTTATAGTAGCTTTGGATTCACTACCTAGCCCGCCTAACTATAGAGATCAACTCATAACTAAATCACCTCAAATTGGAAAGTTTTAGTACAAAAGTTAACACTCCCTAATTTACTTATCTAAATTCCTATTAATTTAAGTTTTTAAGCATATAAGGTAATGTTATTTTGCTTTAGCTTTGATCTTACTTATATAATCGGCAAATATTTACATGGAGGTGCATCAGTTTTATGAATTTTAGGAAAGATATTAACGGGCTTAGAGCTATTGCAGTAATTGCTGTTGTACTCTTTCATTTTAATGCATCTTGGATGCCTGGAGGATTTGCAGGTGTCGATGTTTTTTTTGTAATCTCAGGCTTTTTGATGACCAGTATCATCATAAGGGGATTTGAGAGAGAGCGTTTTTCAATAATTAGTTTTTATCTTGCGAGAGCAAGCAGAATCATTCCAGCTCTAGCTGCACTTTGCTTTGTATTATTAGTTTTTGGTTGGTTTTTTTTAATCCCTTCTGAGTTTCAATTATTAGGTAAACACGCTGGTAGTAGCATTGGATTCATCTCAAATATTGCTTATTGGAGAGAGTCTGGATATTTCGATGCCATTTCACATGAAAAATGGCTACTACACACTTGGTCGTTATCAGTTGAATGGCAGTTTTACCTTATATATCCGGTATTGCTGGTTGTAATGCAAAAAATAATGTCTGTAAAAAGAATAAAAATTGTTCTTTTAATTGGAACCATTTTAGGGTTTATTTATTGCGTTTATATTACATATTCGTCACCTAATTTTGCATATTATTTTTTACCCTCTAGAGCTTGGGAAATGATGCTAGGAGGAATTGCTTATTTATACCCTTTAGATATTAGTAGTAATCGTAAAAAAATGACACAATGGCTTGGTTTTTTTTTAATTTTAGGATCTTATATATTCATAAGTAAGGAAAATATATGGCCAGGATACCTAGCTTTAATACCTTGCTTCGGTGCTTTTTTAATCCTTCAAGCTAACCAAAATGACAGTCTTCTAACTAGTAACATAGTATTTCAAAAATTAGGTTACTGGTCATATTCCATCTATTTATGGCACTGGCCACTTACAGTTTACTATTACGAAAGTAGTGGAGGTAATCACTCCCCTATTATCTATATTATATTATCAGTATTACTTGGATGGTTATCATATAAATATATTGAATGTATCAAATTACATAAAATAGAAAAAATAACCTTCATTAATCTTCTTAAATTTAAACCTTTGCATTACGTGTTAGTAATTAGTTTTTCTTCGATAATTATATTTATCTCTAATGGAGTAAATTGGAAGTTTAGAGCAGCTGCAAACTCTCCAGATGCTTTATATTTGAAGAAATATCAAAAAGAAAATTATGTATCTAAATATGTAAATATTGAATATAAGCAAGAATGCAATTTCTTTGACGGCAATAAAGCTAAAATAAATGATATTCCTGATTCTTGTATAAATAATGGTGAAGGCGGTATTTTTCTATGGGGAGACTCACACGCTCAAGCTTTATCGTATGGATTAAGGTCGACTTTTACTGAAACTGTATTTAACCAAGTTGCAACATCAGGCTGCCGCCCCTTAGTTAAAGAGGATATACTCACTAAAAGTGAGTTTAAAATTGCTTGTGATAAATCAAATACAAAAGCTAAAAATGCTATCTTACAAATAAAACCTAAAATTATAATTTTAGCGCAAAAATTAGAACATGATAAAAATAACTACTTTGAAATTAAAAATTACTTAGATAGTAATAACATAAATGCATCAATACTTTTAATTGGTCCAGTACCACAGTGGAGACCATCTTTGCCTAAAGCTATAGTTAAAAGGCACTTTAACCCCAGCGAACGCTACATTAAAGATGTATATTTTGTAGAAGAAACACTATCAATTAATTCAATCCTTAAAGAGCGTTATAGCGATAGTAAAATAAACTATATATCTATTATTGATGCTTTATGCAACGACAATAACAAATGCCTAGCTAAGATAGATGATAAAAACACACCTTTAATTTGGGATTACGGTCATTTATCACTTGAAGGGTCAATGTACATCGCCCAAACAGTTATTAGCTCTAAAATTAAAAAAATATTGTTAGAGGAAATGGCTTCTAAATAATTTTTCCATTAACTATTTAAAAATAGAGGCAGTATAATTAAATCGTAAATTTAAGTAATTCAATTTAAAGTAGTTGCTAATTTTTTTTAATAAATTCATTATTCTTAAATTAATAAAAAAGGGACTTTCGTCCCTTTTTATTAAGTTTTATAAAGTTAATTAAAAACTATAAACTAATGTAAATGACGTTTCAGTATCAGTACTTTCTTTATCATCAGCAACATCTGAGTTGTTAGTGATATTAAAAGCAACTTTCATTTGTAAAGAGCCATTAATTTTTGCAAGTAATGCGGTTTCTGAACGCGTTTTAGTGTTTGTATCACCGTATTCAACAGCTACTAGCTGAGTAAAACGTGCATTATCAGAAATCTGCCAGTTGTAATCTAATTTACCTAATGCAATTACTTCACCTTCGTATTCGCCAGCAAGTGAGTTGCCGTTGTCGTCAACTTCAGAGCTATCATTTGGGTATTCAAAGTATTTATAACCAGGACCAACTTCAGCATTTAGCCACATGTTTTGTTCGTTCAATAAACGCATACCGTAACCGGCTGAAATTACAGACTCACTTCTATACGCACCAAAGTAATCTGACACATGTGAACCATAAATAAATAAATGAGAGTAATCATCATTTAATTTGTAGTTACCTTGTGCTGAAATAGAGTACTTTTCGTTTGTACGCTGTTTATCTTTATTACCATCATCATCTTCAACTTCATCTTCTTTGTAGATGCCGTCTATTTTGTATTCATTATTCCAGTTTTCAAGGTTGTGCTGTACTTTAATGCCACCTTTAAGCGTGGTTGTTTCAGTATTACCACTGGTAATAATTGCACCTAGTTCACTAGTAACTTCCCAGGTTCTTTGTTTTGCGTCTTCTGCGAATGCGTTAGTTGTAACTGACGCTGCAACTAAAATTGATAAAAGCTTTAATTTCATTAAAAAATAACCTTTGAATAAATGTATATCTATTTTATTAAACCGTTACCTGTTAGAGCAAGCAAAACAGCTCATAAATGACGTTAATAATTTTCATGTAAAAATACTACATATCAAATTCGCCAAGTATGAGCTGCTTTGTTATTACAATAATTAAGTAAAACCTTAATTTAATAGGTATTTAAAAAATTAGTCTTGCTTGTGAAAATGAACATCCATTTGCGGAAATGGTATTGTAATATTTGCATCATCTAATGCAATCTTAATATTTTCCATTAAAGACCAGTATGTAGGCCAGTAATCAGCTGAGTTAACCCAAGGGCGCACAACAAAGTTTACGCTTGAATCGCCTAGCTCATTTACTGCAACAGTATAAGCTGGGTCTTTAAGTAAACGTGATTCTGCATCTAATACAGATTTAAGAACATCTTTAGCTTGGCGTAAATCGGCATCGTAGCCAACACCAATTACTAAGTCGATACGACGAGTAGACTCTCGTGAGAAGTTAGTAATAGCACCAGACATTATTTGAGAGTTTGGTACGATAATTACTTTGTTGTCTGGAGTGCGAAGCTCTGTTGAGAAAATTTCGATTTTCTTAACTGTCCCCATTTTGCCGCCTGCTTCAACAAATTCACCTGATTTGAAAGGGCGAAGTAATATAATTAACACACCAGATGCAAAGTTAGAAAGTGAACCTTGTAATGCTAAACCAACAGCTAAACCTGCAGCACCTAAAATAGCAATGAATGATGTAGTTTCGATACCGATTTGCGAAAGTGCCATTAAAATAGTTACAGCAAACACAAGTGTGTACACAATACTTGAAACAAATGAACCAACAGCTTTATCTACTTTCTTTTTAGCGAAGCCTTTTTCAGTTAAACCAGAACAAAACTTAGCAATACGACTACCAAGCAGAAAGATAACAAGCGCAATCACAGCTTGAATACCGTAATGTAAAATTAGGCCTGAGTTATCGTTAAGCCAATTAAGTACTGAATCCATATTTACTCCAAATGTTTATATTAAGCGTTTTTTTCTGCAACGATTATACATTAATTTACAATTAATTCTCATTAAATAGTGAATTAATACTATAAAATGAAACATCTTTCTGTTTTTTAGATACATTTATGTGTCGTTATATATTAGCGAACATTTATAAAACTTTAACTATTTTAGGTAATAAATATTCATTCATTTATTTTTTTTGCTTTTTTTTACTTTAGGGCTTCACAAAATTTATTATTTTATGTATTATGCGCGCCACACCAACAAAGGTGTGTTGTGGCGGTTGTAGCTCAGTTGGTAGAGCCCCGGATTGTGATTCCGGTTGTCGCGGGTTCAAGCCCCGTCAATCGCCCCAATTTTTTCTTTTAAAGTAAAAACTCTTTTCCCCGTTTTAAAAACATTCAGTAGTACCTCCTAAATACTAATCAACACCTTAAATAATTAAAATCTCCCATTTAAATACAGCTATTAAATCAATGTTTAATATACTTTTAGAACTAAAATACTTAATCAGCGCGCTCTTTTTATGTGATTAGTTTGAAATAAATATTAAATGTGTAAAATTCAACCTATCATCTAATAACAATTAGTTAACTAATGTGTTTGTATTAATCATATATAAGTACACAAAGTGCTAGGTTTCTATTTTAAGCACCATTTTTATTGATGATGCGTTCAAACTTTTTATGGGATATAAAATTAAGCATGATTAAACAGGTATTAGGGTATTTTCTGTGCGGCTACTTGGTTGTACTCAGTTTTAGCTCAGTAGCTAAAGATGATAACGAATACAATAAATTACTGATTGAACTAAAAGAATTAGTTTCTGAAAAAAAATATTCACAGGCTTATCAAAAAAGTAGTGATCAATATCAGTACTTAGGTGAACCTGCTTATGATTTTTTACTTGGTGTTTCTGCACTTAACTCAGGTCACACATCGCCTGCGGTATTTGCCTTTGAACGTGTAGTAGAAAACAGCCCTAGATGGTTTGAAGCTCGGCTATATTTAGCTAGAGCCTATTTAATGGTCGACAATTTACCAGCAGCTAATACTCAAGCTTTAATTCTTATTAACTCATCTCAAACATCTGATAGCGTAAAAAAATCAGCGCAATCGCTATTAAATTCTACAGCCCTTAAGCAACAACAAACTGGACGTTTTTATACCCAAAATGTTGAATTTGCCCTTGGCGTGGATGGTAACGTTAATGCTGGTACAGCAGAAGATACAATTATTATTCCTGATATAGGTGAGTTTTTATTATCTCCAGAGAGTAAAAATACACAAGATAACTATGCGCGATTAAATTATAGAGGTAAATACTCACACCCTATCAATCAAAAAAGCTTAGTAACTTTAAACATTAATGCTGGATGGTATAAATTTGCTGAGTTGAGTCAATACGACCGTATTAATGCCCAGATAAATGCTGCTTATCAATATAATCAAAACGATATAAGTTGGTACGTGCAAGCCGGTGCAGCTCCATTAATGCTTGATGGTGAACTTTATCGTACTGAATCAGCTTTAACCGCAGGCACTAACTTTAAGCTAAATAAGCAAGTTAATTTATTTGGATCTGTAACCGCTGGGATAATGAACAATAAGTTTGATGAAAAGCTAGATAACTCATTTTATGCAATAAATGCAGGCGCTAGCTATGCAACTAGCCGTTGGTTTCAAAGCTTGAGTGTTAATGCAAAAAATGAAGAAGCGGATATAACAGAAGGTGAATTTAATAGCCGCAATATTACTAGCTTGTATTACCAAGCTAACACTCAATTAGCTAAGCAATGGCAATTACTGTCAATTGCTGGATACCAATGGATTAATTATCAAGATGATCACCCTTTATTTTTACAAGAGCGTGCCGATAACCTCTTTATGCTCTCAACAACTGTTCGTTATTTAGTTAATCGCGATTTAGCAATACAGCTAGCTGCCAATTACCAAGATAAAACCAGCAATATTTCTTTATTCGAATATGACCGTTTAGATATTAATTTAAGCGCATCTTACTCATTTTAATTTAAGGTACTTATGAAACATTTACTCCCTGTAATTACCACTTTACTGTGTGTGAGCTTTTATACACAAGCAAGTGAGCCTGCTGGTAAAACTATTTTAGCTCGTGGCTCTGTATTAGCTGTTGATGGAGACTCTGAACTGCAACGAAAGTTACAACGCAGAGATACTGTATTTGGTGTAGACCGAATTACCACTGGTGAAAAAAGCAAAGCCCAATTCTCAATGTCAGACGGCGGTTTAATTGCTTTAAAAGAAAATTCAGAGCTAAATATTGCTAACTACGAATTTGATAGCAATACCCAACAAGGGTCTGCATCTATTGAGTTACTCAAAGGTGGTTTACGTTCTATTTCGGGGGTCATTAAAAAAAATGGCGGCTCATATAATGTAAAAACCCCTGTTGGCTCTATTGGTATTCGTGGAACTCACTTTGAAGTTCAATTAGTTAATGGCGATGTATTTTTAGCTGTGTGGGATGGCGCGATAGATTTAACTTTAAAAAATAATGATGTGGTTTCTTTAGGTCACAATGAGGCGTATTCGTTTGCACAAATTACTGCTTCAGGTGAAGTATTAACAACAACCCGTGCAGCAAACGTTTTTGACCAAAACATAGTCGCTATTGATTCTAAAAGTGATGACGATAAAGAAGAGTCTGAGCAGAGCTCTGTTGCAGAGGTGATTGAACCTGAAGTTCTAGATATTATTGAAACGGATTCAGGCATTGCTGATGTTTATTCTGAGCAACAATTTCAAACTGTGAGTAATGCATCTTTAATTGATCAGATTGCACAGCGCCAAGGTGTTTTTAACTATCAGGCATCAAGCTTTAATATAGATTCAAGCGCGGGTGCAGTAAGCGATTTTTCTATGATGATGGCTGTCGATTTTGATAATGGTACTGTTCCTGATGGTGAAATTAGCTTTAATGATGCTAACGGCAATTGGTACGCGGCTTATAGCGGGCTAATTAACCTAAGTAAACTTGATTTAGCCGTTACCTTTGCCTCCCATGCTAATAACAAAGCTGAAGGTAATGTTGAGGCTATTTTTTTAAATGACTTAGACACAGTTTCAGGCAGTTTTAACCTCAACGAAATAAATAATCCAGATGTAAATGCTACTGGTTCTTTTAAATTAGAACCATAAACACATTGGATATAAAGCTTTTATTATGGAGTATTTAAAATGACAGCAAAAAAAATATTTTTGCTTGGTTCTATGGTGTTTTTGTTAAGCGCTTGTGGTGGCTCAGAAGAAAGCTCAACGCAAGAAGCTGTCCAATCACCAGAAGCGGTTGAAATAAGCCCACTAGCTGTTACTAGCTATGTAAATTTAGCTGGCGTTATAGCAAGTAGCCAAACCACACAAGCAAAAGTGTTAGGTGCTGTTACATCAAGTAGAGGTATTGTTAGTCCAACAATTGCTAATGCACAGGCTAACATTGTTTTTTCACAGGTAAACGAAACAGTGCAAGGTAACGTTTCTTTTTTACTTGAAGCCTCTGATTCTGATGGTATTGCTGAAGTTAATTTAGTACTCCCTAGCGTAAACAAAAGCATATCGCTTTGCTCTTCTGAATGTGGTTTTGACTATGAACAGTCTATTATAGGTCTTAGCCCTGCACTTTATGATGTAACTTCTGGTGAGTTACGCTTAGAAATATGGATAACTGATACTTTAAATAACCAAGTACTTGCTGATGCGATCACTTTTAGTTGGCAGCCATATCAAATTGAAGGTGTAACAGCCCAGCGTAACGGCGGAAATATTAGCCTTTCATGGCAGCCAAATTCAGAACTTAATCGTTATAACGTTTACCTTGCGACTCAAGCTGGTGTTTCACCTAATAACATTAATGATTTAGAAAATGGGCAGCAGTTTTTAAGCATTTTAGATACCACATTAAACGTTACGCAGTCGCTAATAGATAAAAGTTACCAAGTACTGGTTACTGGTATTGATGGCAGTGGTGAAAGTGGTTTTTCTAGCACTATAAATATAGCGCCAGTTGGTGGAGAGCTTGCTTTTTCGCCAGAAGCTACTGCTGATCAATTTCAAACAAATGAAGATCAACCCCTTCAAGGCAACGTATTAATAAATGACACAAACCAATACACTGGTGAGTTGCGCGTAAATACAGATACATTAATATTGCCACAACATGGCACCCTTAATATAAACGAAGAAGGCGATTTTACTTATACCCCAGCAGCTAACTTTAATGGTGAAGATGCTTTTAGTTATGAAGCTATTAATGAACTTGGTTTAGTAGATACCGCCGTTGTAGAAATTACGATACAAGCAGTAAATGATACCCCTGTTGCACTTGATAATATTTATAGTATTGCAAATGATGGAAGCTTAGTTGTTTCATCGCCTGGTTTATTGATCAACGATAGCGATATTGATCTAGATAGCTTAATTGTAGATACAACCCCTGTTAGCGAGCCTGAGCGAGGAGAATTAACACTTTTTGAAGACGGTAGCTTTGAATATCAAGGCGAGCAAAACATGCAAGGGGAAGATAGCTTTCAATACCGAATTATTGATGCTCAGGGTGCACAAGCAGTTGCCCGCGTAACGATTGTAAGTTCAAACACTAACATAGCGCCTATTGCCACAAACGACAGCTACAGTTTACGCGAAGATAATACATTACTTGTTACAGCCGCTAATGGCGTATTGAGCAACGACACAGACCCTAATGATGATAGTTTTTCTGTTGATGAAGATTTTATTGTTGCTCCTATCCACGGTCAATTATTATTGGCGATTGATGGCAGCTTTAGTTATATACCCGATGCTAACTTTAATGGTGTGGATCAATTTCAATATAGAGCAATCGACTCTCAGGGTGCGACTGCAATTGCAACGGTGACTTTAATAATAAACAGTGAGCCTGATAACCCTGTAGCACAAGATGATGCGTATCAATTTAGCAGAAATAAATTATTTGAAGCGACAGTGCAAAATGGTCTGCTAATTAACGATTTTAATATTGAGCCTGGCGATCTTTTTGTTAATACTACCGCTATTACTACCACTCAAAATGGCGAACTGACATTAAATATTGATGGCTCTTTTACTTATCAACCGAATTTAGATTTTGTTGGTGTAGATAGCTTTACTTATTCAGTCTCGAACGATCAAGGTTTAACCGCAACCGCTCAAGTAATATTAAGTGAAAGCGGAGTGAATACCTTCCCAGAAGCAAATGACGATCAATTTACTTTAGAAGAAGATAGCCCTACTACATTACTTAATGTATTAGCTAATGATACTGATGCAGATGGCGATACAATTACTATTTCCAATGTAGAAAACACTGTTGGTGAAGTGACTATTGTAAACGAGCAAATTGAGTTTACTCCACCAGCTAACTTTTCAGGTGAAATAGTACTAACTTACACAATTATTGACGGGTTTGCTGTTGGTACACCTGGTGCAAGTGATACCACGGCAACAGTTACCATTACTGTTACACCAATTAATGATGCCCCGATTGCAAATACTGATTCAGTAACAACAAGTGCAGATTCACCAATTGAAATTGATGTACTTGCCAATGATAGCGATATTGAAGGAAGTAACTTAACTATTGTCTCTGCTTCTGTTGCCAGAGGCAGCGTTGTTGTTACAAATAATAAACTCACTTATACACCCGTTTTAAACTCTTCAGGAGTTGAGGTAATTAGCTATACAATTACTGATGGTGTGAGTAATTCATCAAGTACTGTTTTTGTTACTATCGTTACAACATCAAGTAATAACCCGCCCGTGACAAATAGCGATTCAGCAACGAGAAACGAAGATGCAGCCCCATTTCTAATTGATGTATTAGCCAATGATACTGACCCTGATGGCGACAGCCTTGTAATAAGTGCAGCGTCTGTTGATACTGGTTTAGTATCGGTAGTCAGTAATAAAATTCAGTATACAGCCAATGCTAACTTTAATGGCGTAGCCACAGTTACGTATACTGCAAGTGATGGCAACGGTGGTGTAAACTCTGCAATATTGTCTATTACAATAACACCGGTAAACGACAGCCCTATAGCTAATGCAGATTCAGCCACAATGGATGAAAATGCAGCTCCTTTACTAATCGATGTACTCGCTAATGACTCAGACCCTGATGGTGATAACCTCACTATAACCGCAGTGTCTGCTAATGTAGGAGCGGTGTCGGTAATAAGTAATAAAATTCAGTATACAAACGATACTAATTTTAATGGCGTAGCCACAGTTACATATACTGCGAGTGATGGTAACGGCGGTACAAGCTCTACAACTTTATCTATTACCATTACGCCAGTAAACGACAGCCCTATAGCTAATGCAGATTCAGCCACAATGGATGAAGATGCAGCACCTTTACTAATCGATGTACTCGCTAATGACTCCGACCCTGATGGCGATACGCTAACTATTACAGCGGCTACTGCCGATAGTGGCTCCGTATCAATAGTAAATAACAAACTACAATATACACCACTAGCAAATGCTAATGGCGTAGTTAGCGTAAGTTACACCGTAGACGATGGTAATGGTGGCACTAATACTGGCAGTTTATTAATCACTGTTACACCTGTAAACGATGCTCCAGTTGCATCTGATCAGAGCTTTAATATTAGTGAAAATGCAACTGATGGTGACAACATTGGCACTGTTAGCGCTTCAGATATTGAAAGCCACAATTTAAGCTACAGCCTTATTAGCGGCAACACTGCTTTATTTGAAATAAATAGCACCTCGGGATTGTTAACGGTAAAAGGCATACGCCCATTTGATTTTGATACCACTTCACAATATACATTAAGTATTGATGTAATGGACGATGGTACACCAAGTGAAACAACAACAATCAGTATAACCATTAATATAAATGATGATGCTGATCCGCTTATTCCTGTTGAGGAGGGAACTTTTGGTCGCCCTATTACTGGCGATTTAGATCTTTCTGGTGTTTTTTCGAGCGGTGAGTTCAATGATAGCATTGTACTGAATAATAATATTTACTTTGTTGGGCTTAGCAACAACGACGACAAAGATATTGTTATTGCCTCGTATACAACAAGTGGTGCCCTAAATACTGCATTTAACAACGATGGAGTAAAAGTATTAGATTTAGCAAAAGATGAAGAAGCCACTGCTATTATCTCTGATGGTACAAGCCTCTTTATTGCTTACTCTAGCTTTGATGGCACTAATACTGAAGCCTGCCTTTTAAAAATGAGTACCACTGGTGTATTAAGTAGTGACTCTGGTGATAATGATTCAGGTATTCGTTGCACGACTCTGGCAGGCACTTTAACTATAAATGACCTTGAGTTTAATGATGATAAAATTCAAGCCGTGGGTAAAGCCTTTAACGGTAATGACGATGATAGCTTATGGATAAAGTACGATAGATCTTCATTAGAGTTTGAAGCAGGTAGCCCAAAAATAGTCGATGTTAGCGGTGCAAACAGAGATGATGAAGCGTTTGCTATTAAACACTTTGATAGCTCTGATCTAATGGTTATTGGTAGCGTAACGAATCTTAATGGCGATAAAGACATACTTATTCGCTATTTAATCTCTGATGGTGAAAACAGCGGTAGTTTTAACAATGGATCAGCATTTACATTTGACCTATCTAATAACAATAAAGATGATGAACTGTTTGCAATTGGCGGTGCTAAAGACATTAATTTTACTGCACTTGCGGGCGGTTACGTAACTCGTAACAGTGGTAAAAAAGAAGCTGTTGTTTTAGCAATTGATAAAACCGGTTTACTTGTAACGAGTTTTGGCAATGCCGGCACTGCAATTTATGATATTGATGGCAATAGCGGCAGTGGAAATGGTGGAGCGGATATAACCGGCATAAAATATGAACCTATAAAAAATGAAATTATTTTGTCAGGCACAACTGGGATCTCAGCTACTGAAAAGTTATTCTCTGCGCGAATTCTAACTGCTGATGGTTCACTTGATAGTGCTTATGGCGCATCAGGAATTAATATTGTTTCGGGTATTAGTGGTAAACAACTTGCCAAAGCAGCAACTATAGATTCAAACGACACCGTATGGATAGCTGGTGTTAATGACGACTCAAACACAAAACCTTTTGTTACTGCGATAGACGACCAAGCCGCATTATTTACCAATTTTGCTGATGTTGGCTACCTTACTTTTAATACTATAAGTGCGGAATCTGACGATCAATCAATGCAGGTTTTACAACTTAGTAATGGCGTGCATGCAGGTAAGTATATTCTTGCATCAACAGCTCAATCGAATTCAATTATTAAGTTAGTATTAACGCGCTTTACAAGTGCAGGCTCTATAGACGCAAGCTTTAGTAAAACAGGTCACAAAGAAATCGCTATTGACTTAAGCTCGTCTGATATAGCTTTAGCTGAGCTAAATACCGGAAGCTTAGTAATTACAGGCTCTAAAAACAAAACCGGCGGTGAAGAAGGTTTTGTAGCTAAAGTTAATCAAAATGGTGATTTAGATACTTCATTTGCAACAGATGGTATTTATTCAACATCAATCACTGGCGCCGAAAAACTCAATCTAACTGACTTAGCAATTGATGATGGCAATATTGTTGCTATTGGCTCTACAGTGATGTCTGGAACCCCTAGAGCATTTATTATGAAGCTTGAGTCGGACGGCTCACTTGAGGATGACTTTGGTGACGATGGAGTAATACTAGGCTCACCTTTTGAATACTATGAAAGCATATATATTAATAATGACGATATTTTTGTTGGTGGTAAATCTGTATCGGGTGCAACATCTGAGCTAATAGCTTTAAAGCTTAACTCTGACGGTAACCAATTATTTAGATATACCGGCGAAACCACGACAGACACTGACAATAAAATGGTGTCGATATTAGCTGATAACTCAAGCAAGCTCTATTTAGTTACTAACTTTGTTGATACTCCAAATAAGGCAAGTGTTATTAGATTACTGGCATCTGGTGCAATAGATAATAGCTTTGCAGTAAATGGAGTCGGTCAGTATGTTCTAGCCTCTACTGGCGATACAGAGGTAAGAAGTGCAACTCTTGATAGCAGCAATAATATTATATTAACTGGTATGAGTAATAATAAAGGAATGTTGGCTCGTATTTTAGCTAACGGCGCTATAGACACTACATTTGGAGAAAATGGTTCTGGGTTTTATGAAGCAAGCCAATGTGTAAGCACGCACGCATTTACCTCAATAATTTTACAAAGTGATACCCAAATAGTGGTTAGTAGCATTTGCAGTAATGGGGTTTCTAATAATGTAAGCATTTCTAAGTTTAATTTTTATGCCGGTGGAGTTAAGCCTTAATTTATGAAAGTTGAATTTTTTGGAGTGCGAGGCTCTATGGCTTCGCCGGGAAGCAATACACACATTTTTGGAGGGAATACCTCATGTGTGTATATTGAGCAAAATAATGGTAAAGATCTTATTTTGGACTCTGGTACTGGTATTGTAGATCTCGGTACACGCTTACTCGAAAAAGAACACCCTATAACTATTTTGCTTACACATAATCATTGGGATCATATTCAAGGTTTTCCTTTTTTTAAACCTATTTACCAACCCAACCGCGATATAACTATTGCGGTGGGCAACATTGACGATAAAAAAACTGAAGATGCTATATTAAAACAAATGAGCGGCTCATATTTTCCTGTTTGCTATCAGGATCTGCCCGCAAATATAACCCTTAACACCGCTTTATCATCGCAAAAGCAATTTACTATTAATGATTTTTTGGTTTCGACCGCGCTATTAAATCACCCCGGAGGCGGCACAGCATACTGTGTTAAAGCTGACGAAATAAAAGTTGCTTACGTTACAGATAACGAACTCAGCCCACCAGAAAAGACAAAAACTACTATAAGCGAATGGGTTGATTTTATTAAAGGAGCTGATTTACTTATTCATGATGCTCAGTTTATAGATGCCGACTTACCGCTTAAACATGGCTGGGGACACAGCACCATAGATCAAGTTGCTAAGCTTGCTATAAAAGCGGATGTAAAAAATGTGGTTATTATTAGCCATGATCCATCAAGAACTGATGAACAGTTATTAGCTATAGAAAAACATTTACACACACACTACGGGCAACAAGTAAAAATAGAGTGCGGCCGAGAAGGACGAGTTTTTGATTTTTAGTCTATCAAGGAGCTGTAGTCATTAGTTCTTTAAAACCAATTATTTCAAAACATTTTTTTATTGGCGCTGCCATTACATTATTAATTGCATCGATCGAGCTCTTCTCGACAGGATCACTAGCAAAACTAATTAACCGTGTTGAAGGAATAATATACGACTCTCGCCTGTCACTAACGCTCTCGGATACACCAAGGCGTGTTGATGAGTCTGTCGTAATAATTGATATTGATGAAAAAAGCATGCAAGAACAAGGTCGATTCCCGTGGAGTCGATCTAAAATAGCTGAACTAGTTATAAAACTAAGCGATGCAGGCGTTGTTGTAATTGGCTTTGATATATTTTTTTCTGAACCAGAAGTAAATCCAGTTACAAAAATCATCTCTGAAATCCCTGATTTATCAAAAAAATATAATATCCCTCTTGCCGTAATTAAACAGCAAGTAGATGCTGATACAAAGCTAGCAAACGCACTATCTCAAAATGATACCGCTCTTGGGTTTTTATTAATTAACGATAAACTTAGTCACCATAGCTCGCCTGCTAAAAGCAGTGTTTTGTGGAAAAACACTGATCATGCAAATTCACAAATAAATCAATTTTCTAGCGCTATTGTAAATATCCCTAAGCTGCAAAGTGCTGCAACAGGTACCGGTTTTATTAATGCACACAGCGACGAAGATGGCTTTATCCGAAAAGCAGCGCTTGTTAACCGAGTTGGTGAACAACTCTACCCTTCTTTAGCACTTGAGGTAGCTCGGCTTTATACACTTGCCAAAAACATAGAAACCCGCTCCACTATATTGGATGATATAACTTTATTTGAAGGTATAAAATTTCAAAACAAATGGATTCAAACTGATGAATATGGGCAAATACTAATTCCTTATAAAGGTCGTGCACATAGCTTTCCCTATTACTCTGCCACAGATGTACTTACTCAAAAAGTGGGTTTGGAAGAACTAGAAGGAACAGTTGCTTTTATTGGCACCTCAGCTATTGGCTTAGCTGATTTAAGGGCAACACCTGTTGGTTTACAATATCCAGGTGTTGAAATACATGCCAATATATTTGAAGGATTAATGCATCCAGAAATACTGCCCTCAAAACCTAACTGGACTTTAGCTGCTAGCTTACTCATTATTATACTAATAGGCAGCGTATTATCGTTTTTTAGTTATGGAAAAAGTGCACGTTTTATCATTGTTTTATCACTTGTTATTACATGCGCGGCAGTATTATTAAATATTTATTTATGGTCAATACAAAAGGTTAGCTTGCCTTTATTGATGCCACTTGTGCTTATAACAATATTAGCCAGTTATTATATTGTTGTTGGGTCAATTGCTGAAATGAAACACAGCCGAAAAATTAAGTCTATGTTTGACCAATATGTCCCTCCTGAACGTATAAACCAGCTTATACAGCAAGGTAATGATTTATCTCAAAAAAGTGAACGACGAAACATGACGGTATTATTTGCCGATATTCGTAGTTTTACTTCGTTATCAGAAAACATGTCGCCGCACTTGTTAAGCGAATATTTAAACGAATACCTCACTGCTATCACTAAAATAATATTCAGCCATGACGGTACTATTGATAAATACGTAGGCGATATGGTGATGGCATTTTGGAACGCACCATTAAAAGATGATAACCATGCTCAGCATGGTGTTGAAGCAGCAATAAACATGATTAAAGGGCTAACCCACATTAACGTATTATTTGTTGAAAAAAACCTGCCGGCAATAAAAATTGGGATTGGTTTAAGTACGGGCGACATGAATGTAGGTGATATGGGCTCGATTTATCGTAAAGCCTATACAGTACTTGGTGATACTGTTAATTTAGGTGCAAGAGTAGAAAGCTTGACCAAGTATTACGACGTGTCTATTCTAGTTACTGAGGAAACAATGCTAGCATGTTCGGATATTACATTTCGTTTGATAGATAAAGTACAAGTTGTAGGAAAGACAACTACAGCACTGTTATTTGAGCCGATTGATTTTACAAAAAAACTAAATACTGATCAGTTAGCTGAAATAAAAAAATCATTAGTAGCAATAATATGCTTCCATAATAAAGATTGGAAACAAGCCCTTTTATTATTTAAAGAACTAGAAAGAACATCGTTATTTAATTCTCACGTATACACTATTTTTATTAAGCGAATCCAAGAAAGTGATTTGCAAACACTCGCACAGGATTGGAATGGCGCCTTTATACATACAAAAAAGTAGTAAAAATATGCCTCAGCACATTAAAGATAAAACATATCTTCATCACTTTATCGATATCAGTATTAGGCTAACAACTGAGAAAGATTCAAGTAAGTTACTTGATGAAATATTGCAAGTTGTTATGGCTATATCCAACTCCGATGCTGGGTCTATCTACTCTATAACAGATGATAAAAAGCTAAAGTTTGAAACAGTAATTAATAAATCGTTAGATCTCTACTTAGGTGGTCACTTAGGAAACCCTGTCGACTTTCCTAGTATTGATCTTTTTATTAATGGAGAAGAAAATGAAGCTGCGATAGTTGCCCTCGCTGTTAATTCAGGCAAAGTAATTAATATTCCTGATGTTTATGATGCACTGCCTTTTGATATGAGCGCAGCGCGTGAAATAGACGCACGCACTGGCTATCGAACTAAATCAATGTTAACAATTCCATTAAAAGATCATAACGACGATATTATTGGGGTTATTCAGCTTATTAATGTGAAAGATGAGAACGATCAGATAATTCCTTTCAGTGAAGATCTTGTCACTCTAATCCGATCTTTTGCCTCTTTAGGTGCTATTTCATTAACTAATTCCACATTAATTAAAGATATGGAAGTGCTTTTTTCAACTTTTGCGGAAGCTATCGCAATGGCAATCGATGAAAAATCACCTCATACAGGAGGTCACTGCAAACGAGTGCCAGCACTAACGTTAATGCTTGCTGATGCGGTCCATGAAATAGATAAAGGTCCACTTGCCGAATTTACAATGAGCCCTGCTGATCGCCATGAGCTAAACGTTGCGGGATGGCTACATGACTGTGGGAAAATTGCTACGCCAGATCACATCATGGAAAAGTCGACCAAGTTAGAAACTATTTTTGACCGTATAGCGTTTATTGACGCTAAGTTTGAAATTATTAGCCGTGATTTAGAATTATCTTATCAGCAGCAAATTATCTCTGCACTGAAACAGAATAAGCCAATTGAAGTTTTACAATTTGAACGATTACTTGATACTGAACTTAAGCAATTAGCATTAGATCGTGCATTATTGCAAAGAGTGAATATTGGAGGGGAATTTTTAGGTGAAGAAGAACAAGCCCATATAATAAGAATATCAAAACAGTATTCACTAAAAATAAATGGCGAACAAACACCATTACTTACTGCCGATGAAGTTGAAAACCTAATGATACGACGTGGCACACTTACACAAGGTGAGCGTGACGTAATGAAGCGTCATATGGATATAACTAAAAATATATTAGATATTCTGCCGTTCCCTAAACACTTAAGTAATGTAGCTGAGTATGCGTTGGGTCATCATGAAAAGCTAGACGGTACAGGCTACCCTCGCGGATTAACGAAAGATCAAATGTCGGTGCCTGCTAGGCTGATGGCTATTACTGATATTTTTGAAGCACTTTCGGCTGTAGATAGGCCTTATAAAAAAGCAAAACCGGTAAGTGAATGCTTAAATATTTTAGGCACTATGGTTAGTAATAACCACCTTGATCCTGATATTTTTGCTGTTTTTATTGAGTCTGAAGTATACAAGCAATATATCAATGAATTTGCTAACCCAGAGCAATTGGATAAGGTAGATTTTGACAAGCTTCCAGGCTATACCCCCATAAATTAGTATACTGAACTTATAAGTTTAAAATTACTCTTCTGTATTTAAGCTAATAAATAGAAAGTTTATGAATGTTGGGTATTGAGGCTTTAATTAGAACAAAAAAATGCCACCTTACGGTGGCATTTACACACGGGGTTATTTCTACTTATAGAAATCCTTTTACTTTTTATTAGTTTTTTAATGTTGTTTTATTAACAAAAAATATGCATCCAAAGGTAGCATTTAGCGCTATTGGTAGCAACAGTAAAAGGGAAAGTTCATATATCTGCCATATTAATGTAATAAAAAAGTGTGGATAAATGGATAAATCAATGACAAGCACGAAGTAATTTCGTGCTTGAGTGAGCTTTTAATTATATTTTAATGCAGACGTATTTCTCTTCTAAATACTCATCAAGCCCTTGATGCCCGCCTTCGCGCCCTAAACCTGATTGCTTAACACCACCAAACGGCGCCACAGGATTTGATATAACGCCTTCATTTACGCCAATCATACCAAATTCAAGCCCTTCACTAATACGGTAAATCTGCTTTATATCTTGGCTATAAAAATAGGCTGCTAAACCATAAGGTACATCGTTAGCAAGTGCGAGAACTTCACGCTCTTCATCAAAAGGAATAACCGTTAACACTGGACCAAATACTTCTTCATGATAAATGTCCATTTCGGTCGTCACGTTATTTACAATTAGAGGGTTTTGAAAGCTCCCACCTAAATCGCTGTTATCACCGATAAGTGTCGCGCCTTTATCAAGTGCATCTTGCACTAGTTGTTGCACTTTATCTTTAGCTTTAGGGTAAATAAGCGGACCTATATCAACATCATCTTCTAATCCATTCGCTACTTTTAACGCCGTTACTTTAGGTGTGATTTTTGAGAGTACTTCATCGAGAATATTACGCTGTATAAAAATACGATTTGCAGCAACGCAGGCCTGTCCACTGTTTCTAAACTTAGCCGCCATCAACCCTTCAATTGCTTCATCTAGGTTTGCGTTGTCAAAGATAATAAAAGGAGCATTACCACCAAGTTCCATTGAGGTACGTTTAATAGTATCTGCACATTGTGATAGTAACTGCTTACCTACTCCAGTAGAGCCGGTAAATGTAAATTTACGAACAACCTCTGAATCGGTCAGCATTTTGCCTACTGTTTTGGCATCCTGTGATACTAATACGTTAAATGCACCTTTAACAAAACCGGCTTGATCGGCTAGATAAGCAAGTGCGATAGCACAAAGTGGTGTGTGCTCAGAAGGTTTTAGTATAAAGCTACAGCCCGCAGCGTAAGCTGGTGCTACTTTTCGAGTAACCATAGCAACAGGGAAGTTCCACGGTGTTATGCCTGCTACAACACCTACTGGCTGCTTAAAACTAGTTAAACGATGGGAGTTATCTGTTGGGGGAATAACATCACCGTAACTACGCTTTGCTTCTTCTGCAAACCATTTTATAAAACCGGCACCGTAATCTATTTCGCCCAATGACTCTTTAAGTGGCTTGCCTTGCTCTTTAGTCATAAGTTCAGCAAGTGTTTGCTTATGCTTTATAACAAGCTCGTACCAGCGCATTAGTGTTTCACTTCGCTCGGTTGCGTTGGTTTTTTTTAGTTTAACAAAAGCACCTTGGGCAGCATTAATTGCATTATTTACGCCCTGCTCGTCGATATCACTTACATCAACTATGCTTTTTTCGGTAGCGGGATCGTTAACGCTAAAGTGCGTATTCGTTTTATAAAATTCACCGTTAATAAATGAGTCTGAGAAAGTTAAATTATTCAAAATAGATCTCCTAAAGGCTGCGTATAAAAATTACAGGTACGTTTTAATTTAGTAACAAGCGAGGTGTAAAACCTCACCTACATCAACGCATACACCAAGCTTGTAGGTGCGAATTTATTTCGCGCTTATGTAACTTGGTTTTAATGCTGCTTTAATAAAAACATAGCAAGATATAAAACCTCACCTACATCAGCACATACACCAAACTTGTAGGTGCGAATTTACTTCGCGCTCATGTAACTTGGCTTTAATGCCGCTTTAATAAAAACAAAGCGAGGTATAAAACCTCACCTACATCAGCACATACACCAAACCTGTAGGTGCGAATTTATTTCGCGCTCATGTAACTGCTTTAATAAAAACAAAGCGAGGTGCAAACCTCACCTACATCAGCACATACACCAAACCTGTAGGTGCGAATTTATTTTGCGCTCATGTAACTTGGCTTTAATGCCGCTTTAGTAAACAAAGCGAGGTATAAAACTTCACCTACATCAATACATACACCAAACCCGTAGGTGCGAATTTATTTCGCGCTCATGTAACTGCTTTAATGCTGCTTTAATAAAAACAAAGCGAGGTGTAAAACCTCACCTACATCAGCGCATACACCAAACCTGTAGGTGCGAATTTATTTCGCGCTCATATAACTGCTTAAATTCAGCTTTAATGCGGCTTTAATAAAAACATAGCAAGATATAAAACCTCACCTACATCAGCACATACACCAAACCTGTAGGTGCGATTTTATATGGCGCTCATGTAATTTGGTTTTGATGTCGCTTTAATGCCGCTTTAAAAAAAACATAGCGAGGTGTAAAACCTCACCTACATCAATACATACACCAAACTTGTAGGTGCGAATTTACTTCGCGATCATGTAACTGCCTTAATTCAGCTCTAATGCTGCTTTAATAAAAACAAAGCGAGGTATAAAACCTCACCTACATCAGCACATACGCCAAACTTGTAGGTGCGAATTTATTTCGCGCTCATGTAACTGCCTTAATTCAGCTCTAATGTAGCTTTAATAAAAACAAAGCGAGGTATAAAACCTCACCTACATCATCAATACAAACAAAAAAGCCGCTGTATCAAACAGCGGCTTTTAAAAATAAATCGTTAAAAACTAGTGCTCTTCATTAACGATATTGAGATTGTACTTAGGTATTTCAACCACTAAGTCTTCATCTCTTATGATTGCTTGGCAACCAAGACGCGATTCTGGCTCTAAGCCCCATGCTTTATCCAGCATGTCATCTTCTAGCTCGTCACTTTCTTGTAGTGAATCAAATCCTTCACGAATTACTAAGTGGCATGTAGTACACGCACATGATTTTTCACACGCATGCGCAATACTAATACCGTTTTTAAGTGCAGCATCAAGCACTGTTTGACCACTTGGCGCTTCAATTGCGGCGCCGTCAGGACACAATTCAGGATGTGGAAGAAAAACAATTTGTGGCATTCTAATCTCTCTTAAATGTTGTCTACTGACTGCCCTGTAAGGGCTTTTTTAATTGATGCATCCATTCTGCGCGATGCAAAGTCGCTACTCGCATTATCGACTTTTTCGATAGCTGCTTTTATTTCGTTTGGCTCTTGAGCATTTTCGCGCACTTTTACAAGCTCTGCAATTTCTGCTCTTAAATTAGCTAACTGCATTTCATCAAGTAATGCTCCATCGGTTGCAAGTGACGCGTTCAGCGCCTCTATAACTCGAAGTGCTTCTACTTGTTGCTCTTTAAGCATACGTGCTTGCATATCGCCTTTGGCATTGCTCATCGACTCTTTTAGCATATTTGCAACTTGGTCGTCAGATAAACCAAACGAAGGTTTAACCTGAATTTCAGCTTGCACACCTGTTGATTTTTCCATTGCAGATACACTTAATAAACCATCTGCATCTACTTTAAAGGTCACACGAATATGCGCAGCACCTGCCGCCATTGGTGGAATACCTTTTAAGCTAAATTTAGCAAGCGATCGACAATCATCAACAAGCTCACGTTCGCCTTGCAGTACATGCAACGACATTGCCGTTTGACCATCTTTAAATGTAGTAAATTCTTGCGCGCGTGCCACTGGAATAGTGGTATTGCGAGGAATGATTTTTTCAACCAAACCGCCCATAGTTTCAAGGCCAAGCGACAATGGTAAAACATCAAGTAACAACATGTCAGAATCAGGCTTATTGCCAATTAACACATCAGCTTGAAGCGCTGCACCAAGTGCTACAACACGATCGGGATCGATTGAAGTAAGTGGCTCTTTATCAAAAAAACTTTTTACTTGGCTACGTACAAGTGGCATACGGGTTGAGCCGCCTACCATAATAACTTGCAGTACTTCGTCGTTTTCTATACCAGCATCTTTTACAGCACGACGACAAGAACGAAGTGTTTTTTTAACCAGTGGTATAGCTAACTCTTCAAACTTTTCGCGCGTTACTTCAACCGTGTACTTTTGATCGTCAAACTCAAGACCCACATTTACTTTTGCGTATTGGCTAAGTGCTTCTTTACATGCTTTAGCTTTATTTATAAATAAACGTAAAACTGAAGGAGATAAACCGGTAACACCTGTTTCTTGCTTAAGGTAATCAACTAACAAAGAATCAAAATCGTCGCCGCCTAAGCTTGAGTCTCCACCTGTTGCAAGCACTTCAAACACACCTTGGTGTAAGCGCAGTACTGATATATCAAACGTACCACCACCTAAGTCATAAACAGCAATGATACCTTCCTGACCTGAATCTAAGCCGTAAGCTACAGCCGCTGCTGTTGGCTCGTTTAATAAACGCAGTACATTAATACCTGCTAATTCAGCAGCATCTTTGGTGCTTTGGCGCTGTGCGTCATCAAAGTATGCAGGTACTGTGATTACAGCACCTAAAATTTCTTGGTTACCAAAGCTTTTTTCAGCTCGCGCTTTTAATGCACCTAAAATATGGCTAGATGCTTTAATTGGGCTAATTTTGCCAGCTGCAGTTTCAATAGCTAATGCGCCATTGTATTGGCAAAAATCATACGGTAATTGACCATAGCTCTGCTCTATTTCGGCTTGAGTTTTACCCAAAAAGCGTTTAACCGAAATTAGTGTATTAGCAGGATCTTGCGTTGCAGCTTGTACAGCTTCTGCACCAATAGTAATACCACCTGCTTGATAACGAACAACCGACGGTAACATAGACTCGCCAAACTCATCTGTTAGCGTGCGTGCTTCGCCACTTTGCACAGTAGCTACCAATGAATTAGTTGTACCAAGGTCAATACCTATCGCTAATTTATGTTCGTGTGGTGCCGCGCTCTGCCCCGGCTCAGCAATTTGCAATAATGCCATAATGCTCTTTAAACTCGTGTTGCTCGCTTTGCAGCAAGTAATTAATCGTCAAATAAACTGTCTTCAATGCGTTCAAGTTCGTCACGTAATTTGTAAACAAATTTTAGTTTACGAATATTATCGGCAGCGAGTTGGTACTGCTGCTCATCGTTGCTTGCTAATTGCTCTGCAAGTTGTGCACTGTATTGTTCATTGAGTTGTTTGATTTGTTTTTCAAAATTAGCAATCGCTGTATCAGGGTCATTCGCTGATTCAAGCTCTTCTAACTCTTCGCGAAGTTCCATCTGTTGCATTAAGAACATAGGATCTTGCAAGGTTTGCTGCTCAGCACGAATATCAACACCTAACTCACTTAGCATATATTCAGCACGCTTTACTGGGTGCTTTAATATTTGTAGTGCGTCATTAATTTCAGCAGCACTTTGTACAGCCATTAACTTATCGCGACTACTCGCGTTTGCATGTCTGTCTGGATGCACAGTACGCTGTAGCTCTAAATAGTGTTTGTTGATCGTTACTAAATCAATATTGTAGTCAACTGGTATTGCAAATAACTCAAAATAGCGCATAACTTCAACCAATAAAATTCAGAAATTAATTTCAAAAATAACAAAGCCCTACAATTACTGGCAGGGCTTATTTATACCCAAGTAACTTAGGTATGAGAAACACATTTAAGCTTAAACGGTAAAGCTTTCGCCACAACCACATTCGTCAGCTTGATTAGGGTTTCTAAATTTAAACCCTTCATTCAAGCCTTCTTTGGTGTAGTCGAGCTCTGTGCCGTCGATGTAAACTAAGCTTTTAGCGTCAACAATTAATGTAACGCCTTTAGCTGCAAAAGTTTCATCGTCTTCGTTTAAATCGTCAACAAACTCAAGTACATAAGCAAGACCTGAACAGCCCGTCGTTTTAATGCCAACGCGCAGGCCTAAACCTTTACCGCGGTTTGCTAAAAATGATTGTACACGGTTTGCTGCCGCATCTGTCAATGTCACTGCCATGAGAGTCTCTTACTTCGCTTGTTTACTTTTATAGTCTGCAATTGCTGCTTGAATTGCGTCTTCTGCTAAAATTGAACAGTGAATTTTCACTGGTGGTAATTCTAGCTCTGCACTGATATCAGTGTTTTTAATTGTCGCAGCTTCGTCTAGCGTCTTACCTTTAACCCACTCTGTTACAAGTGAAGATGAAGCAATTGCACTGCCACAACCGTAGGTTTTGAATTTTGCATCTTCAATAACGCCTTCGGCAGATACTTTAATTTGCAATTTCATTACGTCACCACATGCTGGTGCGCCTACCATACCCGTTGCCACTGACGGATCGTTCTTATCTAGAGTACCTACGTTACGTGGGTTTTCTACGTGGTCGATTACTTTATCACTATAAGCCATTATTCTATCCTCATTACCTGCTAGGGTATGTGCTCACACTATTAGTGGTGAGCCCATTCAACTGAATCTAAATCAATACCTTCTTGATGCATCTCCCAAAGTGGAGACATTTCACGTAGGCGACCGATAGAGTTTTTCATTAATTCGACGGTGTAATCAATCTCTTCTTCGGTAGTAAAGCGACCAATACTAAAACGAATTGAGCTATGCGCTAATTCGTCGTTACGGCCAAGTGCACGTAATACATAAGAAGGCTCTAAGCTTGCAGATGTACAGGCTGAACCTGACGATACTGCAATGTCTTTTACTGCCATAAGTAACGACTCACCTTCAACAAAGTTAAAGCTGATGTTTACAATACCTGGTACTGATTGGTCTTGCGTGCCGTTAAAGTATACTTCGTCCATATCAGCCATAATACCGTCGATTAAACGATTACGTAATGCGCTGATGTGTGCGTGATCTTTTTCGAAATCTTGCTTAGCAATTTTAAACGCGGTACCCATACCTACTAATTGGTGAGTAGCTAAAGTACCAGAGCGCATACCACGTTCATGACCGCCACCGTGCATTTGCGCTTCAAGGCGAGCACGTGGTTTACGACGAACGTAAAGTGCACCAACACCTTTAGGACCATACACTTTATGTGCTGAGAACGACATAAAATCAACTTTAAGCTGTTGCATGTCGATTAATACTTTACCTGCGCTTTGTGCTGCATCTACGTGGAACATAATCTTACGTTCGCGACACATTTCACCAATAGTTGCGATGTCTTGAATTACACCTAGCTCGTTATTAACGTGCATGATGCTTACAAGTACTGTGTCGTCACGCATTGTGTCGGCAAGTTTTTGTAAATCAAGTAAGCCGTTTTCTTCAACGTCCATGTAAGTTACTTCAAAACCTTGGCGCTCAAGCTCACGACATGTGTCGATTACTGCTTTATGCTCAGTTTTAGCGGTAATAACGTGCTTACCTTTCTTTTTGTAAAACTGTGCTGCACCTTTAATAGCAAGGTTATTTGATTCAGTTGCACCCGAGGTGAAAACAATTTCACGTGGGTCTGCATTAATTAAATCAGCAATATCTGTACGCGCCTGATCAACAGCTTCTTCTGCTTGCCAACCGAAACGGTGTGAACGTGACGCAGGATTACCAAACTTACCGTCCATTGTTAGGCATTGCATCATTTCTTTAGCAACACGTTCATCAACAGGCGTAGTCGCTGCGTAATCTAAATAAATCGGTAACTTCATTTCTCTCTCCGCTGCAGGTCAACCTAAAGTTGACAGCTTACTTGAATGTTTTCCAACTGCTTAATTGCATTATTAATACTATTATCTTGGCGTGATGCAATTTCTTTCACATCAGATTTTTCCACCAATTCAGCAAGGGTAATATTATTTAAAAATTCTTCTATTCGAGCACTTAAATCTGACCACAAATTATGTGTTAAACAGCGCATGCCACTTTGGCAACCAGTGTCGGCGCCTTGGCAACGTGTTGCATCTACCGACTCGTCCACTGCGCTAATTATATCACCGACAGAAATAACGTTTGTTTCTCGTCCGAGTAAATAACCACCACCAGGACCGCGAACAGAACTTACTAGTCCATTTTTACGTAGGCGGGCAAATAATTGTTCAAGGTAAGACAAAGAAATTTCTTGTCGCTGTGAAATATCAGCAAGGGCTACAGGACCTACGCCTGTGTGCAGTGCAACATCAAGCATAGCTGTAACGGCATATCTGCCTTTTGATGTTAACTTCATAATGCCCCCTGCACTTGAGAGTGCAAATTTTAATTACCAGAGTAAATTAGTCAAGTATTATCACTTGATAAAAATTTGATTTAGAAACTCTTAATTTAAAAATTAGAATTAACAAATTTTTAATACTTGACCTCTTTGGTCAAGTATTACAGCTATTGTAATTACCTGAGTATTTTAGTCAAGTATTAGCTAGTTATTTAACCACTGGTTTTTATAACTAATAGCTATACCTAAGTTGCTATAGTTTAATTACTTAGGTATAGACTTATTAATTGAAGTAAGGATGCCGCGTAAAATATTCATTTCAGCATCTTCAGGGCGAGCACGGTTAAACAAACGACGTAATTTAGTCATCACAATACCGGGGTGCTGTTTAACTATAAAACCCGTTTTAAATAACGTGTCTTCAAGATGATCGTAAAATAACTCAGTTTGTTTTGAGCTTGGGTAAACAGTATCGTCTTCTTCAGTCGCTTTGGGCTGTTGATTCAAAAATGCCATACGTGTTTCATAACACAACGTTTGTACTGCCATTGCTAAGTTTAGCGAACTGTACTCTGGATTTGCAGGAATACACACATGGTAATTACAAAGTTGTAACTCATCATTGCTTAAACCACTATTTTCACGACCAAACACAAGTGCTACAGGACCATTTACCGCTTCAGCCACTAGTTTTTCACCACATTCACGTGGCTCAACCATAGGCCAAGAAAGCGTACGCGAACGAGCACTAGTGCCTATTGTTAATGCACAATCTGCAATCGCATCTGCAACGGTATCTACAATTACAACATTACCTAAAACATCACTTGCGCCGGCAGCTAAAGCGCTCGCTTGGCTGTCAATTTCACATGCAGGATCTACTAAATAAAGTTTTGATAAACCCATTGTTTTCATGGCGCGTGCCGCCGAACCAATATTACCAGAGTGCGAGGTGTTAACTAAAACAACGCGAATATCATCTAAGATCATTGCTGTGCTACTTATCTATAAGCCAAAAAATTGCGCGAATTCTAACATGAAAACTCTCTAAGATCCTATATTCTAAAACCTAGATCCTTAAATCAAACACTAATAAAGCGAGATATACCGCTTCTTGGGGAGGAGTAATACTTGGGTTAAAAAATGAAGGGGGATGCTATTTTATTATTGTGTGATGTTTACGTTTCTGATTCTTATCTTTGTTTTTGCTAGTTCGTTTTTAATTTATATAAAAGGAATTATTAAATTGAGATTATTCGTTATATCCCTCTCTTGTATTAGTTTGCTTATTTCTTTATTCAATACACTATTTATTCATTATGCTTTATTAAAAATAAGGTATTAATCAATGAATCTATCAAAAGTCGTTTTTGTCACTACCATTGCGCTATTTATTTGTGCCTGCTCGGATGATGGAAATGAAGGCACACAGCCTAAGTCAATTGCATCCACTTCTGAGTCCGCTACTGTTACGCCTGAAAAATCAAAAAAAGCCGACAGTTATGTGGTCAACAATAAAATGATAGCCGCAATCAAAACGCATGACTTCGGTGTTTTTCGTCGTGCCTATGAAAAAACAGATAATAAGAACTTTTTTATTATTGATGAAGACGGTACAGATATCTATTATTTATTTATGTTTATGGGAGTTGATGATTCTCGGTATTTTGATTTGATTCTTGAGCATTCAAACCCAAATATAGTTGATAAGCTTGACGGTATAACTCCTCTTTTTAGAGCAGCCTTTCATTACCAATTGGATAAAGCTAAAAAACTTATTGAAAAAGGCGCGAACGTTAATTATGTTTCACAAACAAAAACTTACTATACCCACAATGCAAAGGGGGTTACACCTTTGCATATAACTGCAAGTAATTCATGCTACCAATTAACTAAGTTGTTCTTGGCGCATGGAGCAAATAAACAAGTGATAACTGAAGAGGGTCTCACCCCTTATGACATTGCAATAAACAGCTCAAATCCTGCAATGGCTAAACTGCTTAGTTTTTAAGCTTAGCTGTAGCGCAGAGATAAAATAGATTAAAAAGCTTAAACGGTTAGAGTTTATTATTAATGCTGGTTTAGATATTTCAGATACAGCTATGGGAACTAGTGAGTATCTTGAAAAGTATAGAGCAGAAATGCTTGCTCAGTGTAGAGGCGATATAACCTGTGACGTTTATATACGGGGTCAATATCAAAAACTCAGTGTTGACTGAATGTTCGGTAATTTAGGTAATACCTCAACGGGCAAGCTTTTTTAATGAATATATTTCAAAGATATGCTCCAAAAGAAGTTTGTGATTACTTAGAGTTTTGCACAAAAATTGTAAATAAGAAAAGCCAAGTAACTGTGTAATATTGTTTTAGTGGCTTTGCTGTAAATAGAAAAATATAACTGAGACAGATTTGTGCTCTCACAGACAATTCTGTCGCTGCAAGCGACTATGTTTATAGCGATATTTAAACCATTGCTGCTTTTACATAAACATCAAATCTGTTTTTCTTTGTTTTTATTTGCATACTCGGCGTTTTATCATTTAAAAACGGGGCGTAATCGGGGCGCTTTACAACGACACGTTTGCTAGCAAGTGGATAGGCAAATTCCAGTAAGTCGTCAGCGTCGTTATCGGCGCCCACTAACTCTTGAAATACGCGCATTTCTTTTTTAACTAAGGCTGATTTTTCGCGGTGCGGAAACATAGGGTCTAAATACACAACATCAGGCATGCTCTCGCATTGTGCTAATAATGTGTGGCTTGAGCCAAAAACTAAGCTCATGTTTTCTTTCATCCATAAGCCAATTTCGGTATCGCTATAAGCACGCTGTAAGCCATCATATAATAGCGCAGCTACAACTGGGTGGCGCTCATGCAATATAACTTTGCACCCAAGTGATGCAAGTACAAAACCGTCACGCCCAAGGCCAGCAGTTGCATCTAGCACGACCGGAGTTGCACCTTTGTTTAACCCTACAGCTTTAGCAATTGCTTGCCCTTTACCACCGCCAAACTTGCGTCTGTGAGCAGCAGCACCAGTTACAAAATCTACGCTAATTGCGCCTAATTTTGGCTCGTCGGTTTTATATAAACTAAGTCCTTTATCGTCGTAATGTAAGCTAAAGCCATTACTATGTTGCGCCCATTGGGCTAAACCAAAGCGTGTTTCTAGCTCATTTAAATAAGGGCGTAACTCTTTAAAAGCACACTGAATAACCACAATAAACTCCGACGATAAAATACCTTCGCAGTATATCAACCAGTACTCTTTAAAGCACTAAAATAGCTCTATATCGTTAGTATGAATAACATTAGACTCCACAGTAATTTCCGCTTTACTGCGTAAATTAGCTAAAAGCTCGTTGCGACTTTCGGTAATATGCTTTAATTGATATTTAATAAATGCTAAATCACTATTAGCCGAGGTAAATAGCTGCATAGTTTGATCAAGTTGCGACATATACAAATCTAAATCTGCGGTGTTAGTTATTTCACTTTGCAATTTAATAGCACAATCGAGCTCATGTAGTTGCTCTATAAACTGCTTAGTGGTGTTATTTTGTATTACATTTTGGCTATTTAATTGCTTTGTAATATCTTGAAGTGCAGTGCTCACTTGAGAAGCTTGTTCGTAACCACTTTCGTCTCTTTCCATACTAACGACTTTTTCGTTGGTAACGTTTAAAATATGTGGGAATAAATCTTTATAGTGTCCGTACAATAAGTGGTTATCAACTGGCATATTTTTTATTAGCAGTGATATTTTAGGGTAATTTATAATTGTGCTATTACCAATATCAACAAATCGCTCGGCATGTCTATGTTGCTCTAATAGCTCTTGCTCTAAAGGGCATACACCGCTTTGCTGGCTATAAAAAATACCTTTGTTTTTGTACCAAAAAACCACAGCAATATCTAAATCAAAAGGCTTAAAAAAAGCTAAAAAATGTTCACTCAATGTTTGAAAATTATTTGAATGATAGCTCTGCCCGACATAGCGCATTATTCGCCCCATATCACCCGATTCAGTCATTGCCATTTCGGCTGTTTTATTTGCTTTCTCTATATCGAATTTTAGTCTTACGCATTGCTGACGGTACTCATATAGCACTTTTATTCGTGCCATTAGCTCCTCAGCATTAAAAGGTTTAGTTATATAATCACTGGCGCCTACACTATAACCTTTTACGCGATCAGCAAGCTCAACTTTAGAAGATAAAAACATAACAGGAATATCTTTAGTTGACTCATTTTCTTTAATTATTTGGCACACTTCATATCCTGATTTACCTGGCATTTCTATATCGAGCAAAATAATATCTGGATTGTATTTGTTGGTAAGCCTTAGTCCTTCATCACCATCTTTAGCATGTATAATTTCACAAAACCCCGCTAGAGATTCTTCAATAATATGATGGACGTATTTGTCATCATCTATCGCTAATACCAACTTTGCCATGCCTTAGTCCATTTTAATAGGTGTATTAAGAGCATAGTACGGCAGGTTAAAATTACTAGATAATAATTAAAAAACAATAAAAAAGCGCCATAGAGGCTAACACCGATCAGTTAAGGTATTTTTGATCGGTTGACCGATCTTTTGGTTGCTTCACAATACCCTTATCATCTTTTGATTATGAGGGTATTTT